>NZ_MELG01000001.1:0-5130 GCF_001767535.1 Acinetobacter sp. GWC1_38_13
AAAAAGCGGCTGCTTTACGTAGAATTTCATTGGCACGCTTTAATTCTTTAATTTCACGTTCCATTTGCTTCATTTTTTCTTGATCAGATATCTGTTGTACTTTAATAGGATTTTGCTGATCTAAATGCTTTTGATGCCAGGCACGAAGTGTTTCAGGAGTACAACCGATCTTAGGCGCAATTGCTGTGATTGCAGCCCAAGTAGAAGGATAATCTTTTTCAGATTCAATCAATAATTGAACCGCTCTTTCTCTGATTTCAGGGGTATATTTTAATTTTGTCATCGGGATAGTCTCTCAGAATATTGACTCTCCGACAAACCCGGTACGGTTCAGCCATATTTAGCACGCCACTTGTAGAAAGTCGCATTACTCATGCCATGTTCACGGCACAGGGTAGTAACAGGCGTGCCAGACTCCGCCTGTTTCAAAATAGACATGATCTGACTGTCAGTAAATTTAGATGTTTTCATGCAGAATCTCCTGCTCTAATCTTAAGAGAAAATTCTACTTTTACTTCCTTTTATTTTTAGGGGGGATTACCTATACCAGTCAACCCATTTTTCAACTGTTTGAGTACAAACTTTCTGAATTAACTGAAGATGTATTTTGCGATTGGCTTGATCACAATGACTTCCGTCCAACAACATCAGCTAAAGCATACAGACTTACACGAGCTTTCCTGAATTGGTGCGAGGAACACGAGGATTATGAAAACTTAGTGCCTCCAAAATCATACAACTCAAAAAAAGTTAAAGATAAGGTCCCTTCCCCAAAAGCCAAGAATGATTGTTTGATGAAACAGCATCTAAAACCATGGTTTGAAGAGGTAAATAAGTTAACTAGTAGAAAAATAGCGATTTTTTGATATGTAGTTTAATCACTGGTTGCAGAAAGAATGAGCTGCTTTCATTAAAATGGACAGATGTCGATTTTCGTTGGAAAACAGCAAAAGTTAGAGATAAAATTGAAGATGAAGGTCGCCTAATTCCTCTGACGGCATATGTTGAAAGCCTATTTTTAGAACTAAGGAAAAATTCTGATTCTAAATTCATATTTAGCAGTAAGGGTGCTAAATGCGGTCATATTGTCAATCCTTACGATAGCTTAGAGAAAATATGTAAAAAACTAAATATTGAACTTACTCCCCATGGATTGAGGAGATCATATAAAACGTTAGCTATTTGGGCAAAAATCAATGAAGGATCTTTAGCACAGATATCAGGTCATAAACCAAGTGCATTAGTTGTAAGGCACTACATCGTACGACCTATGGATATGCTACAAGAAACACTACAAGAATATGAGGATTGGATTTTGCAACAAGTGCGAAATGGCATTAATTGAAATGCCTCGACACGGAATTAGGTCGACCACTTACCTAAGTTACGCCTTAAATTTAGCTCAATTAGGGCGCTTTGCATTTCAAATCTTTGTGCAACAAAGCCGTTTCCAAATCATCATTCCTGTATCAGGACATGCTAAGCAGGTTTTAACGGGAAGTTCACTATTTAAAAATGGAACAGGAAGAAATTCCCATGGTTCAGTATTAGTATTAATTACAAAAGGTTGTTGATTCATTATGGCTATCCTATGTTTTTTAACAATATTGGAGATTTGATGCAGCCGAAAGTTGAGACTATTCAGCTACCTGATAATTAGGCCAATGATGATAATGTTGAGGATATATGCTGTGGTGTAACATTTAATTGTTGAATGAGATGATCAGCAATAAACTCAGCATCTTTAGCAACATCCATAAAACGTCCTGAACCCCATGTGTTTAACCAAGGTAAACCAATAAAGCTTACTTCAGGGTCAACGGTAATACCGCGATCATGTTTTGGATATCCATTTGTCTGGAATATATCTAAATCAATCCAAGAATAGTCTGGTCTAAATCCGATACACCAAATGATCGAAGTGATGTTCTCTTCAACTAAATCAATATGGGTAATTTCCTGTTCTGGCTGCCAAAGTGGCTGATATACAGATGCTGGCTCTTCAGTCACAATATTATTTTTCTCTAGATAGTCATCAATAGAGGCATTAATACGATTGTAAGTTGCATCTGCCATGTCTAGGTTCTGGATTAAATCTGGACGGAAGACAAACTGTCCTTCCTTATAGTCCTCAAATCGTCCAAACAATCGCATACCTTCTAATGCAAATTTACGTAGATCAATATCACGACCACCATCTCGCCCAGTCACATAATGATTAGTGCTGTTACGAACCTCTTCACTATATCGGTGATCTTTGACGGTTGTTTCGTAATAACCCATTTCATAAAGCCACTTCACTACGTCTTTACCACGATAAAAACGCGCACAGCGTGGTGCATCTCCCGTAGAAAGATAAACCTTTTTACCTGCCAAATGTAAATCTTCTGCAATTTGGGCACCTGATTGTCCTGAACCGACAACCAAGACATTACCTTCAGGTAACTGTTCCACATTAAAATATTGTTCTGAATGCATTACCAACACTTGTTCAGGGACTTGATCACTTAGTTTTGGATAAATTGGGGTGTGATAACCACCAGCCGCTACAACTAATTGTTTCGCAGTCGTTGTGCCTAAACTGGTTTCAATTTCAAAGTGTTGAGGTGCAATTTTTGCAACATGCTTAACCTGAACATTCAATAAAACTGGTGGATTCAGTTTTTCAATGAAGTCGTCGAGATATTCAACAATTTCATTTTTTTTCATAAATCCATCAGGGTCATTGCCGTTATATGGATGCTCTGGAAGCAAACATTGCCAATTGGGGGTAACCAAAGTGAAATTATCCCACCGTTTACTGCGCCAGCTATGGGTCAACTCTGATTCTTTTTCTAGAATCACATGATCAATTCCTGCTTTTTGTAAATAATGACTGATACATAACCCTGCCTGGCCACCACCAACAATCACGACATCATAATTTGGTTGTAAATCTTGAATTTGCATATTAAGCATCTTGTTCCCCTTATTCATTGTGCATTTCAGTAATTTCAATTTGGTCTTCGTCTTTTAAGGCGAATAAGTTAGCTTGGCGTTTAATCGTGGATAGGCTGTCCATGGCTGAACTACATGCAAAGCCATAACGTACTCGTACTCGTTCTGATGCAGCAGATAACCCATCTTCAGCCAACTTTAAAAACTGTATTGCTGGATATGAATGTCCTTTAGCTAGATATTCATAAATCACCGTGGATGGAGAGTAATATTGAATCAGCTCGCCATTCGGCCATTTCACGGTAAAATTCACGCTAGGCATATGCTGCCTCCTTCTCTATCGGCTCAATCGGATCCGACTGAGCCTTTAACTTTTTTAAAATTTCAGCATAGTTAAAACCAGTAAATGTTTGCTGATGAAAATCCCAAAATTGAGCATTTTGCTTCTGATCATGCACATAAACTTTTCCACTGGCATTACTTTCACCAATCACTGCACAGCAGATACCCTGACTGTCAAATAATTCAATGATTTCTTCGCATTCGCCTTCATCAGCTGTCAGCAAAAAACCATAACTAGGAAAGATTTGCAGCCACGTCTGCCAGTCCACATTTTGTGGTTTTGGAATTTTTTGAAGGTCTATGTCTGCGCCACTTTGCGTTGCCTCAAGTAGCATGAGCAGGCTGCCTAAAATGCCTGCATTACTAATGTCGCGTGCGGCATATACGATTCCTTGTTGTGCAAGTTGCGGCATTACTGAGAGCTGTGCTTGCAAAATACGTCCCGATACACGTTCAAAGCATTTCCAATAGACAGTGTTAGGATGAAATTGACCTTGTAGATTTAAAGCAATCAAAATCTTTTGCTGTGGTTTAACATGCAAAACCGACAATAATTTCTGTGCTGTTCCTTGAATGGCAACGGATAAAGCAGGCTGATAACTTTCAGCGATATTGCTATGCCCACCAATCAATGCAACATCATAAGCAGTACAAGCATCTTGCATGCCTTGCATTAATAATTGAGCATGCCCAACATTTGTATGCCAAAAGCTATTTACAACAGATAATGCACGACCACCCATTGCTGCAATGTCACTGATATTGGCCATGACTGCAGACCAACCCGCAAAATAAGGATGATTAGCAACAAAACCAGGCAACATCCCTTCACACGCATGTAAAATATATTGTCCTTGGACAGCAACAGCGGCAGTATCATCTCCAGGATAAGCGTATAAAGCTTGCAGAGAATTCACTTTATCCAGATTTGGGATCATTACACTTTTAGCAATCACCTGTTTTGATTGCATAGCTGGAGTTTGTCTCAAATATTCAAGAAGTTGATTGAGTGACATCATCATTCCACCTCTTTTTGCATATAAGCCTGCATGACCACATGCTGTAGCGGATAATGTTCAATTTGAGCTTGCATCATCATATGTGGAATTTCAGCAACCATTAATTCACAGACACTGTTCCAACATAATTTCTGAAAATAACGCTCATTTTGTTGCTGTACAGTCGCTAAGAATGTTTGACATCCTAGATTTTTTGCCGTCGACACTGCTGCATTAATCAGCGCTTTACCAATAGCATGATGATGACGGTACAATGGCTCTACACATAAACGCCCACCCCACCATGTATTTGCTCCATCCGGGAAGATCCGCACTGCACCTATGACATGATCATGCTCACCAAACATTTGCCCAATCGCAACAATACCTAGAGCTTTAAAGTCATATTCATCACGGCCTTCTTTTAGAATCTTTTGTTCATCGCGAAAAGTTGCCTCTCGCAGGCGATAATATTGACGACGTTCCCAGTCTTCAGTGACCACCTTGATAACAATGTCATCTGTGACAAACTGTTTAAGGTCTTCATTTAATTCTATTAACCATGGATAACCAGAAAGTTGCATACTGTTTCTCCTACTCATAAGCTTTCAGTGAAGAACATGCTCCACATTTGGCACAACCCGCTTGAGTGTCTTCCGAGTTAAGCCCATGTAGACGGAGTTGCTCACCAATTTTTGGATAGAGTGCCTGCATAAAGGCTTGCTCAGGTTTTGAATGATGTTCAAGTGCTGTTCCCTGAATTGGTACAAATGGCACTACAAACGGATAAACGCCCATCTCGGTCAAGTTGGCAGTCATTTCAATGATTTCTTTTTCTGTATCGCCTAGCCCA
>NZ_MELG01000002.1:0-22874 GCF_001767535.1 Acinetobacter sp. GWC1_38_13
AGATTTTGTGTGTAGGCTTCTTCATTTGAAAATTATATCGCTGAAAAAGCCTTTACAGATAGGTTTGTGCAACAAAGCCAACTTTAGGTGGAATAACTGGTTTATATGTAGATTCAAAAACCTTAAAAGAGACGAACTCAGTTGTTATCCAAACAATGTTATTTACCAGAATTTTGATCAACTTAGGCTTGTCAATTGGACAGGCAGGTGTATTAGCTAGTGCTATTTTACAACATAGCAAAAATGCAGTAATTAAAAGAGCTTTAACTAAATTCACATCGAATGCTCTAGTCGCATTTTTAATGAGTGCTCGAGTAATTGCTGGATTGAATCTTATAACATTAGGCTTAATTAGCGCAGAAATTTTACTTAAAAAATATGTTTTGGATGATGCAATGGAAGATTGGTGTCAAAAAACAGCTTTTAAATTAGCATCTGACCCTAGAAAAGAGTCAATATTTAAATCTACATCTAGAAATGAAAAAAAATTCCAAACTGCAGATGAAGAATATGAAGAGTTTATGAAAGCGATAGTGAGCGTTTAAAATGTATGAGATGTTAAAATTTGAAGGTCGCATTCAAAGATTAGAGATTTATGATGACTCTTTAAATGCATTTGGAAAGTCTGGTGATGCTCAAATTGCATCTTCAGCAATTTTGAGTGGTGTGGCAGAAAATGTTTCATTGTCTGCACAAACTGTATTTCTCGCTTCACGTAGTCGTTTACATGTCAAATCAGTTGTTATGGAAATCGATGGTAAAGTTTGCGTAGGTCAATTCCATCGTGCGTTATTTGAACATAATGAATATGTCATTTGTGTCGTAAGACGTCTTGAAAAAAAATTGTATGAACTTTATTCAGTATTGAGCCCTAAAACAGGCTTACTTCATATGCAGGTTGGGATGGGAGCTTCTGTTAAAGCTCATCAAACTTCTATAGCTAAAGGTAGAAATGTTTGGTACGCAATAACAATTTTTTTAGGATCTTTAATTTATTTTTGGGCAAGAGGTTTTAATCAGGTTGATATATTAATTTTTTTAGGAGTGGCTATTTTATTTTATTTTATTTTATTTTTTATTATTAAAAATGCTTCAAATTCATTAAAACATTTTTCAGAAAAGTCAGAACAGATTTTTGGTTTGTATGGATTTAAAGACCCGCAAGAGGTTTTTTTATTGCCAAGTCGTTATTTAAGTGAAAAAGATCATTTGTTACTAGAATCTGTATATGAATATAGAAAAGTTATTGAAAGTGATCCATATCCTGAAAGCTATATAGAGCAAATAGAACGGAATGTATGATTTATTAAATTTGAATTGTATCTTATAGCTAGAAGCAAAAGATATATTAGGATTTTGAAAAGACTTACATTGTTTCAGAAGAACCGTCTAAACATATCACGGTTCTTCTATTTCTTTAATGATAATTTTCATTTAACTCAAACGAGATTCCCAAAGTTCTTTCGCTTTAGTCATCGCTTCACCATAACTATTTACAGCATCCATCGTATATAAAGCAATTCCCATTGTTTCAATCACAGCCATTTCACCATATTCATGTGTTTGCTCACCCAACCAAACTGCTTTAAAGACTGCTAAATCAAGTTCTTCTTCAATAGGACTACGATCTGGTGTCAGTTTAGGTAGTTCATGCTCGTACAATTCACCGTTTTTAATCCCACAAATTAAAGTCTTGGCATCAGGATTACGCTCAAATTCACCACCTTCACCTTTTATCACAGCACTATTTTTATAACCTAATCGAAAAGCTGTTTGTTGATGTGATGATCTGTAAGCAGGATGGAAAATTGCCTGTAAAGTTGCCTTTGCATTAAATGGATTAATTAAACGTGCCAGTGTATGAATTGGTGAGCGAAGACCCATTACATTTCTGAGTGATATTAGATCACTTAAAATAGGTGATATTGCTTCAAGTGGTAAGTAAGCAAAATGATGTTGTTCAAGTTGCTGTTTTACTTCTTGTTGATTATGGCAAATTGGGTAGCCTAAATATTCTAATACCTGTTCAGTATAAACACGGTTAATTGTGTGACCCGATGCTCCATGCATTACAATTTTATAACCATGATGAGCCAATGTTAAAGCTGCAAGAATGAACCATGGATAATGCTTACGTTTTCCAGCATATGAAGACCAATCTAGATCAACATCTAAAGATTCAAAGTTGAGTTGATCTCGTGTTGCTTGAACAAAACCTGCAAGTTCATCAACAGATTCCTCTTTGACACGCAAAAGCATTAAAAATGCGCCAAGTTGAACATCTAGCACTTCATCTTTCAAAATCATGCTAAATGCTTGATATGCTTCTTCATAGCTTAAAGAGCGCGATCCTGTTTTACCTTTACCTAAAATACGAACATATTGAGCAAACGGATGTTCTGCGGTTTTATAAATATTTCGTTTGGTATTCATGATAATTCTGATGTGATCGATAACTAGAAAATAATATGACATAAAGTTGGCTATGTTGAGTAATAAACGCTGAGATAAATTCGGTTTAATTTGTTTTGGCGAAATATTAAACATTACAAGCGAAATTATTGACCGAATCAGTCTAGCGAATTGATGCAAACGGACCATGACATCAACTTGAAAAATCATTAGCATGACTGCGAAACAAACTTTTAAGAACAAAGAAAGCGAAAGGAAATAGCGATGTTAGCTTACGATGCAGATTTGGAACTCTTCCGTGATAACTTCAAACGTTTTATGAGTGAGCATGTTGCTCCACATTATGATCAATGGGAACGTGAAGGCATTATGCCGCGCTCAGTTTGGAATTTACTGGGTGAAAATGGTTTTTTATGTGTAGATGTACCTGAAGAGTACGGTGGCTATGGTGTGCCAACACATTATTCATTGATGTTGGTTGAAGAATCTGCTCGTGCGGGATATTGTGCTTTATCGACAGCAATTTCATGTCACTCTGAAATTGCTGCTCCTTATATTCAACATATTGGTACAGAAGAGCAAAAACAATATTGGTTACCAAAAATGGTATCAGGTGAGGCAGTTGGTGCAATAGGTATGACCGAGCCAGGTGCGGGTTCTGATTTGCAGGCTATGCGTACTAGTGCAATCCTACAAGGTGATCACTACATTTTGAATGGATCAAAAACATTTATTTCAAATGGTCAACATGCGGATGTTGTTGTTCTTGCAGTAAAAACTGATCCACAAGCACGTGCTAAAGGTGTGTCGTTACTACTGGTCGATACTCATCTCGAAGGTTTCAAGAAAGGTACTAACCTCGATAAAATTGGCTTGCACTCGCAAGATACATCTGAATTGTTCTTTGATAATGTAAAAGTACCTAAAGATCAATTGCTTGGTAATGCTGGTTCTGGTTTTGCTTATTTGATGCAAGAATTGCCTCGTGAACGTACAGCAATTGCATCTACAGCTTTAGGTGCAATTCGTGGTGCAATTGATTTAGCTACTGCTTATGTAAAAGAGCGTCAAGCATTTGGTCAGGCAATTTCGCAGTTCCAAAATACGCGTTTTGTATTGGCTCAAGCGAAGATTGATGAGTTGGCAACAGCAGCTTTCTACAATCAGAACGTAGAGCTTTATATGGAAGGTAAGCTAGATGTTGAAACGGCTGCTGCACTGAAGAGTTTCAGTACAGATATGCAAATGAAGGTATCTGATAACTTACTTCAGTTATTTGGTGGTTATGGTTATATGACTGAATATCCAATCTCACGTTTCTTTGTTGATGCTCGTATTCAGCGTATTTATGGTGGTACCAACGAGATTATGAAAGAAATAGTAGCTCGTGGATTGATTGGTAAATCATAAGCCGACTTTGATATCCTAAGCCTGCTTTTAGCAGGCTTTTTTTATTGTTCTTCTGTTGAATATTGAATCACTGGATAAGTTTTCTGTTTAGGGAGTTTGTGTAAAGTATTGTTGATATCAAGCAGAAATTTATCTGCTTCATCTTGGTTTGGCCAATGATTATTATATTGACTTCTTTTTTGAATATTCACACTACATCCTGTAACTTCCATATTCTCTGGATTAAATGACCAATCATTTGGATTTTTCAAAGTAACGTCCAATGCACTATCACAACTTTTCCAGAGCTTTACGAATGAATTTTCTGTTTGAGGTTTCAGCTCTTTAACAGGATAAACAGAATAGCCTTTCATTTCTGAATTAAAAAATTTGATAAATAGATAAGAGGGAATTCCTCACCAATTGATCGCAGTATTTGGTGGAAGTTCAATGCTTGTTAAATCTTTTTCATTTAATGGATGTTGCTGTTGGTCTTTTTGAAATGAATTTTTTGATTTGTATTTGAGTTTGGTTGCCTTAGGAACAGTTATTCCTCTGATTTGAGTTGTTGTCGTTGTAACATAATAGGGTGAAGAATCTTTATTACATCCTGTTGGATTATAGCAGCCTATGCATCCTGTTAGACTTGTGGCGATTACGCTAATCAGTAAAGGTGTTTTTATATTCATTATCATGGATGGCATCAATTTTTATTTATTACAGATTTTATCAAACTTGATTGAATTTTGTCTGTTGTGATTGAATAAAGCGGAATCTGATGCTTGATGAATAATTTTAAAAACAAAGGTCGGGATTGTAATGATTTGCAAAAAAACATTTATAAAAATACGCAAGGGCTTTGACCTAAGCAAAAAGAGTTAAATCTTCGCGTGTTTAAAGCGTTAAAGTCTTGTTATACTAGCTTCGCATAACAGTTCATAGATGAATTGTAACCCATTTATATAGATGATTTTGCTGAGGCTGCATTCAATGGTAAACGATGGACAAAACACATCGACGTCACTTAATTTAGAACAAATTCGTAATGATATAGATAGTGTTGATCAACAAATCCAAGAATTACTTAACCGTCGAGCTACGCTGGCTGAAGCTGTAGCAAAAGCGAAATTTGCAGCTGAAGAAAACCCATTATTTTATCGTCCTGAACGTGAGGCTCAAGTTCTCCGCAAGGTGATGGAACGTAATCAAGGTCCATTGTCTGATGCGACGATGGCACGTTTATTTCGTGAAATCATGTCCGCTTGTTTAGCACTTGAAGCACCTCAAAGCATTGCATTTCTAGGTCCTGAAGGTACATATACGCATTCAGCTGTGCTAAAACATTTTGGTAAAGATGCAGTTGTGCGCCCATTGCCAACGATTGATGAAGTGTTCCGTGAAGTTGAAGCTGGTGGTGCGCATTATGGTGTTGTTCCAGTTGAGAATTCATCAGAAGGTATCGTAAACCACACTTTAGATTGCTTTAAATCATCTACTTTAAATGTGATTGGTGAAGTAGAACTTCGCATTCATCATCAATTTCTCGTATCTGAAAATACTCGTAAAGACAGCATCAAACAGATTTATGCACATCAACAAACCCTTGCTCAATGTCGCAAATGGTTAGATGCGCATTATCCAGGTGTAGAGCGTGTAGCGCTTAATTCAAATGCGGAAGCTGCTCGCCGTATTCGTAATGAGTGGCATTCTGCCGCTATTGCTTCAGATATTGCTGCAAGTATGTATAACTTAGAGATATTACATAGCAACATTGAAGATAACCCTGAAAATACGACTCGTTTCCTTGTGATTGGTCGCGAGAAAATTCCACAAAGTGGTAATGATAAAACGTCTTTACTGATCTCTGCACATGATCGTGCGGGTGCTTTATTGGAAATCCTGGCGCCATTTGCCAAACATAAAATTAGTTTGACTAGTATTGAAACTCGTCCAGCGCTTCCTGAGAAATGGGCTTATGTTTTCTTCATTGATTTGGAAGGGCATATTGATCAAGAAAATGTAGCTGCAGCATTAGATGAAATTCGACCTAATGTAAAAGAATTGCGAGTTTTGGGTTCATATCCTATCGCTGTTTTATAGTTTAATTTATTTTAAATCCGTTCCAGTCTCCCTTTTTAAAGGGAGATACTTTCCGATCTTTTTTAAAAGAGAGGTTAGGGAGATTTTCAGATAGGCAAAAATGTTTTATGTCTCAACCATTATTTAATAAAGTTGCATTTATTGGGCTTGGGCTGATAGGGTCGAGTCTTGCTCGTGTGATTGTGGCAGAACAGCTTGCTGGTCAAATTGTAGCTTCAACACGCTCAAAAAAAACATTAGAAGATGCCAAAACACTAGGGCTTATTCAACACGGTTATGCAACACCTGAAGAAGCTGTTCAAGATGCAGATTTAATTGTTTTAGCCTTACCTGTCAGAGCGACGCAAAAAGTACTTGAACAGATCAAACCTTATCTAACTGAAAATGTCATCATCACAGATGTTGGTAGCACTAAAGGTAATGTGGTTGAAGCTGCTAAAGCGGTCTTTGGTGAAGATTTACCTATAGGTTTTGTACCAGGACATCCAATTGCAGGTGCCGAACATACAGGTGTGCATGCAGGTAAAGTTGATTTATTTGCCAATCATAAAGTGATTTTGACGCCACTACCGACTAGTGCAGATTGGGCTGTTGAGAAGTTGATTCAACTATGGTCTGCTGCAAAAGCAGAAGTTATATGCATGGATGTGAAGAAGCATGATGAAGTGCTTGCACATACAAGCCACTTACCACATTTGATGGCATTTAATTTGGTTGAGCAGCTTGCAAACCGTGAAGATAATTTAGATATTTTTCGCTATGCTGCAGGTGGTTTTCGTGATTTCTCACGTATCGCAGCAAGTGATCCTCAGATGTGGCATGACATTTTCTTTGCCAATAAAACTGCAATCTTGAATGCTGTAGAGGGTTTTGAACAGCAGTTATCAGTTTTAAAGAAACTGATTGAACAAGAAGATTCACAAGCATTGATGGGTTTGCTTGGCCATGCGCAAGCTGCACGCCAACACTTTAATCATATGTTAGCCAAAAAACCTTTGATGGAGAAAAACAAGGTGATACAGCAATTTACCATTTTGCCCGGAAAGAAAACATTTACAGGTAAATTCACCGTACCAGGTGATAAGTCTGTGTCACATCGCTCTATCATGTTTGGTGCGATTGCAGAAGGCACAACTCATGTAACAGGTTTCTTGGAAGGCGAAGATGCTTTAGCAACTCTCCAAGCTTTTCGTGATATGGGAGTGAGTATCGAAGGTCCAAAGAATGGTGAAGTGACGATTCATGGCGTTGGAATGCAAGGTCTAAAAGCACCTGCTGGTGCTTTATACATGGGTAATTCAGGCACAAGTATGCGCTTGTTGTCTGGAATGCTTTCTGCTCAAAAATTTGATTCTGTCATGACTGGTGATGCATCGTTGTCTAAGCGTCCAATGGAACGTATTGCAAAACCATTGCGTTTGATGGGAGCGCAAATTCAAACCACAGGTGAGAAAGGTACACCACCAGTTAGCATTACGGGTAGCCAAGTTTTAAAGGGTATTGATTACGACTTACCAATGGCTTCTGCTCAAGTCAAATCAGGTATTTTACTAGCAGGTCTATGGGCTGAAGGTGAAACTTCGGTAACAGAACCAGAGCCAACGCGTGATCACACAGAACGTATGTTGCGTGCTTTTGGTTATGATGTGAAAACCGAAGGCAATAAAATCTCACTTGTGGGTGGTGGTAAGTTAGTCGGTACTGATATTCAAGTTCCTTCTGATATTTCATCGGCTGCCTTCTTCATGGTGGGTGCCGCAATCACAGAAGGTGCTGATGTAGTTCTTGAAGCTGTTGGAATCAATCCAACACGCACTGGTGTGATCGAAATTCTTAAACAAATGGGCGCTGATTTGACGGTAGAAAATGAGCGTATTGCAGGTGGTGAACCTATCGCAGATATTCATATCAAAGGTTCTCGTACACTCAAGGGTATTCACATGCCTGAAGATCAAGTACCTTTGGCAATTGATGAGTTCCCAGCATTATTCATTGCTGCAGCATGTGCGGAAGGTCAAACAGTATTAACTGGTGCTGCTGAATTACGTGTCAAAGAATCTGATCGTATCCAAGTGATGGCAGATGGTTTGAAAATCATGGGCATCGATTGTACGCCAACAGAAGACGGTATCATTATCGAAGGTAAAGGCAAATCAGGTGATTGGTCTGCAATCTTTAATGGTGGCGAGATTGAATCACACCATGACCATCGCATAGCAATGAGTTTCAGTATTGCTGGTTTAAGAACCGCTGGTGCGATTACAATTCATGGTACAGAGACGGTTGCGACTAGTTTCCCAACTTTTACTGAACTAGCAAATGCTGCTGGTTTGGATTTACAAGTTGTGAACCAATAATGTGTAGGATAGCAGCATTTAATTCAATAAATGCTGCTATCTCAAGCTGATTTATAACAATAAAGTTTCAAATCTCTCATCTCGATTGAAAAATAATTAAGTTTTGCTTTGTACATATCTAATCGGGTCGAAATTCCTAAAATTTGAACAAGAAGTAAGACAATCGGCTAATCAATTAAAGACAATTGTATATATAATAATTCATACCGCTGCAGTAGGCTTTACTCTGCGATCCAGAGTTAAAAAACATAAAAATAGAGGGAATACCATGAGAACGTTGCAATTCATAGCAGATTGCCCAAAACATGGATTGATGAATCATCCACCGAATGAATGTTACATTACTCAAGAGTATGTAGCAGCGTTATTGTATAAGCAATTAGAACAATTTGGTTTTGATGCTCAACACATTCGACATGAACATCAAAAGATTGAAGTTCGTATAGATAACCATCATTTGCCACTCTCTATTTTATGTTCTCAGCAAGATGTGGAAGGACATATCTTGTGTCAAATTTCAGCCAATCCACAGCAAGAACAAGCATGGTTTGAACGTATAGAGACACAAAGCATCATTCGTCAATTAGCTCAAGCTGTTGAAAATAGTTTAAAAGCTGAACATAGTTTTTCTGATTTTGTTTGGAAATCTTAATTACATATTTTTTAGCTCTATATATCTAAAGTGGATAACAAATCTGTTGATCCATTTTTTTATTAATATTAATTAGAAATATTTATTTTTATAGTGACATTATTTAATAAAAATTAACAAATGAAAAAAATAATAGTGTTTGAATTTTGAACTACTTTTCTATTAATTTAAAAATGTTTTTTAACAAAGAATTACTCAATCTCCTCCTTTTATTCATAATACTTTTCCAGAGAATTAATATGACCACTATATCTAGTAATTATCTTAAAGGCTTTAGTGTATTGTTCGTTTCTTTACTTGCGGCATGTAATAGCGATGATAAAAATACTACTAACAATGCTTCTAACCAAAAACTAGTCGATGGAACAATTTCGTCACTACAAACACTTAGTCAAAATTTAGTATGGCAAGAAAATCAATGTGATAGTGTTTATTCAAGGTGATAAATGATGCAGAGATTGCTGAGAAATCAGCTTTAGAATTAAGAACAAAGCTTAATAGTACAAATAACTTAAGTTTGTTATTGGAACAGCAAATTATTCCAAAACTTATCCAGCTTACTGAAGAGTCCACTACTTTAAGAGCTATATGTTATGCTCCAGATTATGACGGCACAGGGGTAAGTATTGAAAGACCAGCGATGTTAAGAGAGATGTTAAGCGAATGGCAAGGGACTATAAATTTATTGATTCGTCAAATAAATAATCCCCCTAATATGAATCCTAAAATTAAATTAGCAGCTTTAACACATACAAATATTAATGAAGCAACACCAGAAAAATCAAAGTTTAAAGATTGTTCGGATAGTTTTTGTCCAGAAATGACGGTTATTCCATCTGGTAGTTTTTTGATGGGTGAAAATCTGCAAGAGCAACAACAACAAAATGTTCCTGCTCAGTCGCGACCGTATGAATTGCCTCAACACATGGTGAGAATCGAAAAGCCATTTGCTATGTCTACATATGAAACAACCCTTGCAGAGTTTCAAGCATTTCAAAAGGAGACTGGCTGGCAGGTACAAGGCTGTCGTAATTGGGAAGCACGTGATGGGGTTTTTAATATGTGGTATCGAGATGATTTAAACCCAACTAACTCAGGTATGAACCAAACGCCGCAAGATCCAGTTGTATGTGTACGCCGAGAAGATGGGAGAGCATTTGCAGAGTGGTTATCCAAAAAAACAGGGCAAACCTACCGTTTACCTACAGAGGTCGAATGGGAATATGCTGCTCGTGCAGGAACTTCGACTGCATTTTACTGGGGTGATGATTTGAATCGAGATCAAGCTTGTAAATATGTAAATGTGTTAGATCCAACCACAGTTTCTGCATTGCCACAAACAAGCTCGTGGAACTTATTTAATTGTACTGATAGCTATGATTATACCTCACCTGTTGGGAAGTTTATACCAAACAACTTTGGTTTATACGATATGACAGCAAATGCACGGGAGTGGGTAGATGATTGTTGGCACCCAAATTATGAGAATGCATCTGTAGCTAATCGTATTTGGGGTGAGGAGAATAACGGACAATGTAATTTCCCTGTGTTACGTGGAGGTGCATGGATATACAACACTTATAATGCTCGAACAGCCTATCGAAATGCTTATGTAACTTCCCAAGCACGTTCGATCATGTGGGGATTCCGCTTGGTTCGTGAAATTTAGTTATCACTTTTAGTTTAGTTTACTAAGGAATTATTGATCATTTTTATTAAAATCGACGTAAGTTTTAGGCTAAGAAATAAACTAAATTTACGTTGATTGAATATTTACTTTTTAATGATTTAAGTATATTTAAATCCATTATATACATTATTTTTGTGAGTATAACTGTATGATACAGTTTGATTTTTCTAAACTATCTCCCCAAGTGGTTTGGCGACATTTTGAGACTTTGTGTACGATTCCACGACCATCAAAACATGAACAACAATTACGACAGCATCTCAAAGATTGGGCGGAACAGCGCAACCTAGAAACTTATGTTGATGACATTGGCAATTTAATTATTCGAAAAGCTGCTACAGCGGGTAGAGAGCAAGTTGCAGGTGTGATTTTGCAGGGACACTTAGATATGGTGACTCAGGCAAATCGTGGTACTCAACATGATTTCTTTAAAGATCCCATTCAACCTGTATTAAAAGATGGCTGGCTTATTGCTGAAAACACGACATTGGGTGCTGATAATGGTATAGGAGTAGCACTTGCACTTGCTGTATTAGAATCAAATGATGTTGCGCATGGTCCGATTGAAGTCCTACTCACTATTGATGAAGAAGCAGGAATGAGCGGTGCTCGTTTGCTTGAGTCGGGTGTTTTAACAGGGCAATGGTTATTTAATATTGATACCGAAGAATGGGGTGAGCTCTATCTTGGCTGCGCAGGCAGTATTGATCTAGAGGTAGTAAATCAACTTGAATATGAAGCAGCACCTGAAAATTTGATTTTTGTTGATCTGTTGGTATCTGGATTGAAAGGTGGTCACTCAGGTGTTGATATTCATTTGGGGCGTGGAAATGCCAATGTGATTTTAGCCAATTTCCTGAATGATTATTTATCGCAAACAAATGGACGATTGGTTGAGTTTATCGGTGGAACAGCTCGTAATGCTATCCCACGTGAAGCTGTAGCAACAATTGCAATTAAATCGGGACAATTACCTGAGCTAGAAAAAGTAGTTGCTGTGATACAAGCTGAATGGCAAAAAAAGTTACAAGGCATTGATGATCAGTTGCAAATCACCGTGCAGCAGAATGCTAATCAGATAAATGAAGTTATTATCTTTCAACAGCAACAAGCTTGGTTGCAGGCATTGGCAACGTGTCCATATGGTATTTCACAGTGGAGTCGTGCTTTACCTGATGTGGTTGAAACCTCGAATAATATTGGTGTGGTCAAACTCACTAAAGATGAGGCGAAAACTTTAATTATGGTTCGTTCGATGGTGAACCAAGAAGCACTAACATTTGCCCAGAATATCCAACTGCACTTTGCAAAGTTTAGTATTCAATCCGAGTTAACACCTTTAGTTTCAGGTTGGACACCAAATCCCGATTCAGCTGCGTTGAAATGTCTGCAACAAGCTTATCAATCTGCATTTGAAATTGAGCCGAATTTAAAAGTTATACATGCAGGTTTGGAGTGTGGAATTATTGCTGAACACTATCCAGATTTACAGATGGTATCGTTTGGTCCTGATATTCAAGGTGCACATGCGCCGGGTCAGCGGGTTAAAGTAGATACGGTAGAGAAGTGCTGGAAGTTACTGGTCACGGCTTTGGAATCTGTAAGATAAATTTTTATAGAAAAGAAGCTCTTTATTGAGCTTCTTAAACTTTGACTGTCACTTGAAATAGATTTTTGTCTAGTTCAATAAATTCAATTTCACAATCAATAAATTTTTCAATCATCACGGCTTGTGTGCGGGTATGTTCGCTAATACATTGTGCGGTAAATTCACCACCTTGCACCAATGCCAAAGGTAATAGCAACTGATCCGCTAAATATTCATCGACAGCAGCATTAGACTCCATATATTGCTTCACCTGTTCCGCCAAATGATTGGCAATTTGTTCTGCACTTTTGCGCATTTCACCTAAAGTAGTAAATAGCTGAACGTGATGTTGATGTGCAACTTTGACATACGCTGTATTGCCTTGACTGATGCCATTTAAATGGAATTGCTGCTGAGTATCTAATTTCAATCTTTTATTTAACGTTGCCAGTTCTCGTTGTGCAATTTGTGCTTCTTCGGAAAGGTTGAGTACAGCTGCAAAAGCCTCAGTGCTTTGCAAAGTACCACGATCTAATAAATTTAGTTTGTTTCTATGTTGCCAAGGCTGAATCTTGATTTGAATTTCACCAGCACCAATCGGGAAGAAACCTGCTTTATTTAATTTAAACTCGACCCCTATTCCAAGTTTTTCTAATGCTGGTAAAAAGCAATGCTCGATAAAATCTGCCGTTGGCGCAAGCGGGTTATGTGTACCTCCGGAAATTGTGAGTTCACTGCTTTCATTTTGCAATAACAAAGCAGGTAAAAGAGTTTGCAAAACCAGTGTTGTACTCCCTGCCGAACCAATCTGGAATTGGTATTTTCCACTCTGTACATGCTGTGGAGCAAAGTACAAACGCTGGCTATGCAGTTCAGCACCTTCTACATAAGCTTGGCTGATGTGTTGAGATGCCTGTACACAGACTAAATGCTGACGCATTAAGCCTGGCTTTTTACGCCCAGCACGAATGTTGATTAATTCAAATGCTTGACCTGTAATCATCGAAAGGGCAAGGGCAGTTCTTAAAATTTGTCCACCACCTTCACCTTGTGAGCCATCAATCTGGATGGTTGCTGGCATATTTGCCAAAGCTTTATTCACTTCTATTTTCCTTATTTTGTAATTTAATGAACATACTGTCAGTACATGGTAATGCAAAGTAACGCGTGACTTTGCTTTCGGCAAAGGTTTGCTAGGTACATGATGCTGAGCCTAATCAGTGAAGATTGATGCACGGCTCACATGCTGCCATAGCCGCCTGAATTATTTTCAATCCCTCAGATCGGAGTAATGCAGGATCTTGTACTCGCCCAGTATGTCCAAACTGTGCTTGTGAACTAAATTCACAAAATCTGTTGTCTATTCGACTAAATCAATCTGCCAATTGGCTGCCTGTATCTTGATATTTAAATCACGTAGTTTCGCGCTGATATCATCGGCCTGTTTTTGCAAGCTAGAAACAGGGATAACTTTCTTCCATTTAATCTCACGTGAGCTATAACGATCTGGTTCACGATGGGTATTGGCAATCGCATCAACGAGAATCTTATGCTGTTCAGCATAACTATCACGCAAGCTTAATAGGGATAGCAATATTTTGCCATCCTCCAGCTTTGCTTGTGCATTGGTCAAATGAATACGACAAATCAACTGATTGCTTTCTTGGGTTAAAGCAAATACCTGTTTGATCAGTTCATTTGGATCTTCACTCGGTTCATCACCATCTTGTACCAATACATTGGCGTTGATCCGTTGTTTTAATGAAGCGAGCTTTTTTTGTTGATCGCTTCGAAGTAAAAGTGCTTCTGCGAGTTTCATTTTTATATCTCTATTTCATTCCAGTCAAAATTATCATCAGGTAAAAAATCTGAATGATGAGTTTGAATATGTTGCATAAAACTAATAAATAAATTACTCATGTAGTCAGGTTTCAAATGAATTAAAGCTGTTGCAGCAATGATGATTCGGCTGATTGCAGCTTCTTTAAGTTCTTGCGCACTTAGCTCAGTAAATGATTGATGGCAACTCCCGTGCTTTAACCAATTTCTGACTTTATTAATTTCTTGAGAAACCTGTTTCACTTGTAGATTATTTTTAATAGCAATATTTTTACTGACTTGATGAAATACATAACCACTTTTAATTTCACCAAAAATACCTTCCGCAGCACCAGCTAAAGTAATAGCTGGTACAAATGAATTTTCATATAAATAGAGTTTTATTGCCCATTCAAATTGCACAATTCCTGTTTCAATTTGATTCATTAGATCACCCCTTAACACAAACGACTTGTCGTAATGTATAAACCACTTCGACCAAATCCTTTTGTGCATTCATCACATCTTCAATCGGTTTATAAGCTGATGGAATTTCATCAATCACAGCAGCATCTTTACGGCATTCCACACCTTCAGTCTGGGCAATCTGATCTTCAACAGTGAATCGACGTTTTGCTTCAGCACGGCTCATCACGCGTCCTGCACCATGTGAACATGAGCAAAATGACTCCTGATTTCCAAGACCACGAACAATAAAGGACTTAGCGCCCATTGAACCTGGAATAATTCCATATTGTCCAAGTTTGGCACTGACAGCACCTTTACGAGTGACCATCACTTCTTCGCCATAATGTTCTTCCTTTTCCACATAATTATGGTGACAGTTCACCGCTTCCAATTTTGCATTAAATGGTTTTGGAATAATTGTTGCTAAAGCTTTAATCGCTGACTGCATCATGATTTCACGATTTTTCATTGCAAAGCGTTGTGCCCAGCCTACAGCAAACCAGTAATCATCAAAATGCTCAGTTCCTTCAACTAAATATGCCAAATCTTTATTGGGTAAGTTAATAAAGTGCTTCTGCATATCTTTGCGTGCGAGCTCAATAAAATGGTTACCGATGGCATTACCGACACCGCGAGAGCCTGAGTGCAACATAAACCAAACATGGTCGTGTTCATCCAAACAGATTTCGACAAAGTGATTTCCTGTACCTAAAGTTCCTAATTGTTTGCGGTTGTTGGTATTTTTTAGGCGAGGGTACTTAGCACAAATTAATTCAAAATCTGCAACTAAACCTGCCCAAGCTTGATCCACCATCTCAGGTGGTGTTTCCCATGAACCTTTATCTCGTCCACGTTTGGTCATTCCATGTGGAATCAAGCGTTCAAGTTCAGTGCGTAAAGCATATAGGTTATCTGGTAAATCCGATGCTGTTAAGCTGGTACGAGTCGCCATCATTCCACACCCAATATCCACACCGACGGCAGCAGGGATAATCGCACCTTTGGTTGGTATTACGCTTCCAATCGTTGCACCTAAACCAAAGTGAACGTCTGGCATCACAGCCATCCATTTATAAATAAAAGGCATTTGAGCCGTTTGTAATAACTGCTGTTTTGAGTTGTCATCAACAATTACGCCATTGGTCCACATTTTTACAGGCATGCCTTTTTCATTCTGTAGAACTTGATAAGTACGTTTTTGTTGTTCTTGTTCAAATTGAGCTTGTTGGTTAATTTGTTCAACGACAGACATTTTCATTTTTCCTTTCAAAGCCTGCCTGCCAAGCGTTTGCAGGCAGGTGATATTCACAATATCCCAGTGATGTTATGTACTTATACTATTGCAGTGACTATGCCAACTTTTTTAAACTTAATTTAAACCCTGTGTAAATATTTGATAATTAATTAAAATAAATTTTTTAATATTTTTAAAAAGCATGTTTGTAGATGATTTTGTCGATATTTGTATATCTAAAAAGATATTTAAGTATCTTAAAGGATAGATTATCTATCCTTGGATGTTATTGATAGATCAAATATAAGGTGATCTATTAAGATTTATCAATTTTTGTAAGTTGACCTGTCATATCTAAGCTAAATTGATCGAAATCATCAGCTAAATAAAAGTTGCCTAGATAATATTGGTGGACTTCATCTGCAATCGCTTTTTGTCCAATTTGATCCTGATGACGTGGACTGAAATGCGTCAGAATGAGATTGCCTAAATTGTTTTTTTGTGCAAATTCAGCCACCTTTTTGGCGGAACTATGCATTGGGCCTGAACCCAGTTTATCTAATATAGCTTGAGTGTAAGTGCTTTCGTGAATTAGGAGTTGAGCATCTTGGCAAGCTTGTGCCAACAACTCAGGGCTATCATTATCTCCACCGACAATCGCATGTACACGTTGCGTTTGGGTTTGAATAAAATCAGCTGCTTTTAAAGTTTGCTCATTTAATTGGACGTCTAAGCCTTGCTGTAAATCGCCCCAAACTTTACCTTTGGGTACACCGAGTTGAACTAAAGCCTGTATGTCTAATTTATTTTGCGTATATTGCGCGATAATACTAAATGCAAAACTGGGTACACGATGACTGAGTTGATGGGCTTGTATCGAAAGTTCATCTGTTATCTGTAGTATTTGAGCGGCTTCATTCACATTGATAAAATTGAGTGGATAGGGCAAATGTAAATCCGTTAATTGGGTCGTAACTTCAATCCATTGTTGAATCTCTTTCGGGGCAATAATGGTTAAAGGGGCTGTACGTGCATTCATACCAGCACTGGCTAACAATCCGACCAATCCATAACAGTGATCACCATGAACATGGGTAATGCAGATCGCAACTAAGTTCTGTAATGAAAGTTTAGCCTGTTGAATGCGATGCTGTGTGCCTTCACCAGCATCGACCAATATCCAGTCTTTATTCTTACTGTTGCGGATGGCTAGCGCAGAAACGTTGCGTGTTAGGGTGGGTACACCAGAAGATGTGCCTAAAAAAAATAAAATGAAGCATATTGTTGGATTTTTTCACTTAAATACGTATTGTATATGATAGACATTTATAAAATATTATAGAAATTATGCTGAATGCAAAGAAAACTGTCGTAATTGGCTTTGTGGGGTCTACCTTGGATCAAGGAAAGCGTCCTGATCGTTGGCAGCGTTGGCGTCCAACCCTCAGTCTTTTGATGCATGAAGATCTGATTGTGGATGAGTTGGTACTATTACATGATCGGCAACATCATAATCTAGTCAAATTTATTGCTGAAGATGCTCAGGATGTGTCGCCATTGACTACAGTTTCGGGTCAGCGAGTGAGTATCCGAGATCCTTGGGATTTTGCTGAGGTTTATGGTGCGCTATATGACTTTGTGAAAAGTTATCCCTTTGATACTGAAAAGAACAACTATCTTTTACATATCACCACAGGTACACACGTTGCACAAATCTGTTGGTATCTACTAGTCGATGCCAATTATTTACCTGCCAAGCTGATTCAAAGTGCACCCAATCAACAGAAAACGCCAGAAGGTGAATATCGCATTATTGATCTGGATTTATCTCGCTACGATGTTCTCAAGCAGCGTTTTGAAGATGAGCAACAACAAAACTGGCAACAGTTAAAAGCCAATATTTCAACCTATAACCATGAATTCAATCAACTGATTACAGAAGTTGAGTTGGTGGCAACGCGCTCTAGTGCGCCGATTTT
This sequence comes from Acinetobacter sp. GWC1_38_13, assembly GCF_001767535.1. NCBI lineage: Bacteria > Pseudomonadati > Pseudomonadota > Gammaproteobacteria > Moraxellales > Moraxellaceae > Acinetobacter > Acinetobacter sp. GWC1_38_13. The sequence goes on from NZ_MELG01000002.1 coordinate 17,688, forward strand.
GATTATGGGGGCAACAGGTGTAGGTAAATCGCATTTAGCCAAACAAATTTTTCAATTAAAGAAAGATAAGTTTCATCTGAGTGGGCGTTTTGTTGATGTGAACTGTGCGACGCTGCGTGGTGATAGTGCCATGTCGAGTTTATTTGGACATGTCAAAGGAGCTTTTACAGGGGCAGCGGCTTCAAGAACAGGCTTATTAAAAAGTGCTGATCAAGGTATTTTATTTCTGGATGAAATTGGCGAGCTTGGGTTAGATGAACAAGCGATGCTCCTCAAGGCACTCGAAGATAAATCTTTTTTTCCAGTCGGAAGTGACAAAGAGGTTCAGGCCGATTTTCAACTGATTGCAGGGACAAATAAAGATTTAAGAACCGAAGTGCAAGCAGGGCGTTTCCGTGAGGATTTGTGGGCACGATTGAATACATGGACTTTCTTTTTACCCAATCTTAAAGATCGAATCGAAGATATTGCCCCAAATATCGAGTTCGAGTTGCAACGTTTTGCTGTAAATCATCAGCGTCAATTACGATTTCAACGTGATGCCCTTGATGTGTATTTGAAATTTGCCAAGTCTAAAGAGGCATCATGGCAGGGGAACTTCCGTGATTTAACCGCTAGTGTGACGCGGTTAGCGACGTTATCCAGTGGTGAGTTGATTCGTTCGGAAACGGTGGAAAAGGAGATTCAGCGTTTGAAGCAACTGTGGTCGATTCAAACCACACAAAACCAATCTAAAGATGTAGATATTCTCCTTAAATATTTAGATCAAAGGCAGTTAAGCGAAATCGATGAGTTTGATCAGATACAGCTGCGTGGCGTACTGCAAGTTTGTGAAAATGCCAAGTCAATGGCTGATGCTGGACGGCAGCTATTTGCTGCTTCACGCCAGCAACGCAACACCACAAATGACAGCGACCGAGTCAAAAAGTATTTGGCTCGGTTTGGCTTGAGTTGGAGTGATTTTCTGTAATTATTCAACGGGATGGTCTTTCTTTATTTGTGATTGAGCTGGTAGAAACTCTAAATTCCAAAGTTTTTCGGCGTGTCGGCCAATCCACCAGAAAGATACAGCGAGCAAGATAAAGAAAATGGCTTTGTGCATGCCATTCCAAAAGAACTCAAAATACTTGGTGTAGAGATTAATAAATAAGAAGGCGATACCAAAACCACGTGATGTAGCATCATCATGTTTTAAACCATAAAGAATCGCGATGATGGCAATAAATGCGAAAAGCACACCCCAATGCAAGAGTTCATATTGTTTAACGTTATACCAGCTATTCAAATCACCATAATTGCCAAAGATTGAGAGAATCCATAAGGCAATAAATAGATAAAGCAGTCCCATGACATAAGTTGAATGGGCGAAGTCTCTAAAATGCGCATAGCGTTTAAACAGCAAGCTTAAACCAATCAATACGCCGCTAAAAAAGACAAAACGTAAAGGAAAGTTCATGCCTAGGTAATATGCTCCCCAACCCGACATATAGCCAGTTTCCGTCCCAAACCATGACCCGAGAGAAAGTAAGGAAAATAACCAGATCAGTTTAGAAGGGAACCAGAAGGCAAGTGCTGCATAAATAATGGTGGAGAGCAAGAATAGCAAAGAGAAATGCCCACTGCCTGTATCAATCACTTGACCGAAATAGGCGATGGATGCTGCCGTAGAAAGCACGCCTGCAAAAATAATCGCTTCATTGCTAAATTGATGTAAGGGTTTGGTTTTACGTCGACGATAGGCAAAGCCATAAAAAGCTAGAGCAACAGCAGCAAAAACTAGACAAGGAATAATTTTGGAATCTATAAAGATTCTTTCAATCAACCTCATCAAGTAATCATCAAGTGTGATAGCGGCTATTGCGATCAATGTACAAATCATCGAGATCCAGAATGAATATTTTGCGAGTCGTTCCCAGTCAAAAGGCCGAATCGAAAAACTCTGATTTAATTCATTGGCAACATCAGGTGTAATCGTACCTTGTAGTTGCCAATGCTCAATGGTTTGCTTTAAAAAAAGTCCCTGTTTTTTATTTAATTTCATTATTTAAGAACCTAAATGCCTGTACATCTAAACTGATATAATAGACATTGGATTCAAAAGGCGTATATTTTTCTTAGTAATTTGTTGTTAAGTCTAAATTTTTAAAAAACGAGTGATAATTTGACGCAACTGTTTTAGATAACCAGTAAAAAAATGATTGGCACCTGGCAGAATCGTGATTGGATGCTTTTGTGGCTTTGCCCACGCGATCATATCTGAGAGCAGGGTAATATCATCTTGCTCGCCGTGTACGAATAAAATATCGCCATCAATTGCAGGGGTTTTATAATGACGTAAATCCACCACTGAGCCTGTTGGTAGACCGCAGAGTACTAATTGTTTTGGACGTAACTCTTCACTGAGTTGTGCTTGGCATTTAGCTAATACATGAGAACCGAAACTAAAACCACCGGCATAAAAAGTTAAACCAGCATGTTTTGCACGGGCATATTCAATCACAGCCATAATATCATCAGTTTCGCCATGACCTTGATCATGAACACCTTCACTGCCAGCCAAACCACGGAAGCTAGGGCGATAAACGACACAACTCATTTCATTAAAAATCTGAGCCAGTAAAACAGGGACTTTATGATGTGGTGTACCACCTTGCAAAGGATGTGGATGGCAGACGACAGCAAAACCTGTGATTTCACCTTGGGGTTGATCTACAAACATTTCAATTTGACCAACAGGACCTTGGATGAATACTTGCTCAGACATAAGATACGCAATGGATAATGGAAGAATCCACTATTTTACCGATAAAACTGAACGAGAACACGAATTGGCATTAAAAATTATCAACTGATATAGTTTCACCAAGATAAATTTATTCTGATTGATTATGCTTGCTTTAATTTCTCCAGCGAAAACACTAGATTATGAAACTGCTTTACCGACTGATATATATACTCAGCCTCGTTTATTAGAGCACTCACAACAATTGATAGATGTTTGTCGCAAACTTTCGGCAACAGAAATCGCATCGTTAATGACCGTGAGTGAAAAAATCGCCAATTTAAATGTAGAGCGTTTTCGTGATTGGAATGCGGAATTTGATTTTTCTAATGCACGCCAAGCTTTATTTGCATTTAAAGGTGACGTGTATACAGGTCTAGATGCTTATCACTTAAAAGATCATGATATTGATTTTGCCCAACAGCATTTGCGCATGTTGTCTGGTCTTTATGGTTTGTTACGCCCATTGGATTTGATGATGCCGTATCGTTTAGAAATGGGTACTAAATTAAAGAATAGCCGTGGAAATAATTTATATGAGTTTTGGGGCAGCATTATCACTGATCAAATTAACCAAGATTTAGCTGAAATTGATGCAAAATTATTGGTAAATTTAGCCTCTGACGAATATTATAAATCTGTGAATGAAAAGAAAATTCAGGCAGAAATTATCAAGCCTGTATTCTTGGATCAGAAGAACGGGAAATATAAAGTCATTAGTTTCTATGCGAAAAAAGCGCGTGGTCTAATGGCAAGATACTTGATTGAAAATAAATTAAGCCAAGTAGAACAATTAAAAGCATTTGATAGTGAAGGGTATTACTTTGATGCTGAAAGTTCATCGGATAAAGAGCTAGTTTTTAAGCGAGATGAACAGCACGCAGCTTAGATTTGCCTTGGGCGGGATGGGATGTTAACCAAAGAACATTTGTTGAAAAATGCTATATCGTTTGATCAAGTTCGAATCAAAGGGCATCTGACAGAACCTCGGAGTTATGGGGTGTATGCACTGCCTTTAGATCGTGATGGTACTCGGCGCTTTCGATTTGGTAATCACCCTGTACGTCAGCAGGAACTAAAACATGAGTTTGGTTCCTGCACTTTGTATCAGCTCTTTCTTGAGCGTAAGGATGCAGAGTCATTAGCAAAGTGGCTTAATAAGGCAATCCAATAAGGATGAGTAATGCAGCAATATTTAACTGTATTAGAAAAATCTTGTTTTGAGCTGCATCGGCATTATCATTTTTCTGAACCGCAGAAAATTTTTAACAAGTTGATTGCTGCCTATAGTGAAAAGCAGCGGGCTTATCATACGCTACAACATTTGTATGAATGTTTGGTTTTACTTGAATCGATTCGACCTGATTTAAATGATGCAGATGCAGTTGCATTGGCGCTCTGGTTTCATGATGCGGTTTATGATCCACAGGCAAAAGACAATGAGCTAAAAAGTGCAGAGCTGTTTGAGCAGTATTTGGCTCAAGATTTGTCAGCAGATGATGTTCAGAAGATAAAGCGGTGGATTATTGCGACGCAAAAGCATGAAGCAACGAATGAGCTAGATTTACAATTTTTACTGGATATTGATTTGGCGATTCTAGCGGCTTCACCAGAGCGTTTCGATGAATATGAGCAGCAGATTCAACAGGAATATGCTTGGGTTGATCCAGATGTCTATTCGATTAAAAGAAAACAAGTTCTAGCGCATTTTTATCAGACTGAACCGCTATATCAAACTGAATATTTTCAGCAGAATTTTGAGCTAAAGGCGAAAGAAAATTTAAATCGAATATTAAATATTTAGAATTGAGAGAATCATGGATCAGCTAATTCAAACATTGAAAGAGCTAGCAAAACAGCATCCGTTAGAAAAATATTTTGTATGGGAGTTGCCAGAAAGTAATCCATTACCAATCCCTGTGCATCTTGCCTCCATATTTGAGCAAAATATTTATTTAAAACATAATTTCAATTCTTTATTGAATTCAGATGATTTAGCTGGTCGGTACTGGTTGATTCAAGAGTGGGGAGGTATACGTTCTTTTAAGCAAAATCCTAAAAATGACCTGTTATTGCTTAAATTTGAAAGTGAACTTACAAAAGGTGCTTTAACAAGAACTACTTTTTCAGTGATCTCTTCTTTATCAAAAGTCGCATCATTTATGGATCATCAGGCTTATGCAGTTTATGATTCCAGAGTCATTTATTCTTTAAACTGGTTGTTGTTTAAATATTCAACATTAAAGGAATTTTATCCTCAGCCCGTCGGAAGGAATGCTGATATAACTCAATATGAACTTAATACGATTTTTAATTTGTTTGATGGTCCTGTGAACTATAAAACTCATAACATTGCTTATCATGATTATTGTCAATTAATGAAAAAATTATCGATGGAAGTGTAT
>NZ_MELG01000003.1:0-7364 GCF_001767535.1 Acinetobacter sp. GWC1_38_13
AGGTGTCTACAAAATTAGTGGCTATTCATTATGTACCAAAGGACATGGCATCGTCTTCCTACCAGATTTTATTGCTAAAAAATATTTTGATGCAGGTGTTATTTCTCGGTGTTTAGAAGACTATCACAGCCCGATCATGAACTTTTATGCGGTTTATCCCAATGGTCAGAATATCTCTAAAAAGCTTCAAATTTTTATTGATTTCCTGATTAAACAATTTAAAAAATTAAGCTCTTAATTTATTGATAGATTTACCTATTTAACTAACAAATCTTTATAAAAACGTTTCAAAAACTTTATCTTAATAGAGGCTCTAGCTGTTTATTAATTTGCTTTCTCAATGACTGCTCAACGCTGTTCTATATATAGAACAAGATAAACCACTTTTACACTTGGTTTATTTTTTTATATCGCTCAAAATACGCGTTCAATCTAACAATGAGAGACGTTCATGACTGATGCTTTGGTGTTGAGCGATTTGTCCAAAACTTATCGTAATGGTTTTCAGGCATTAAAAGGTATTAATTTAACCGTACCTGAAGGAGAGTTTTATGCATTATTAGGACCTAATGGTGCAGGTAAATCGACGACGATCAGTATCATTAGTTCTTTAACTAAAAAAACATCAGGTACAGTTGAAATTTTTGGCCATAACCTTGATACCCATCCATCATTGGCAAAACAGTGTTTAGGTGTTGTGCCTCAAGAGTTTAACTTTGGTCAATTCGAGAAAACTTTTGATATTTTGGTCACTCAAGCTGGTTACTATGGAATTCCAAAAAAACTCGCTGAACAGCGTGCTGAATATTATTTAGAGAAACTTGGTCTTTGGGAAAAGCGTAACATTCAATCTCGGATGCTTTCAGGCGGTATGAAACGTCGTCTAATGATTGCACGTGCAATGATGCATGAACCAAAACTTCTGATTCTCGATGAACCTACTGCAGGCGTTGATATTGAATTACGCCGTTCAATGTGGGATTTCTTGACTGAAATGAATGAAAAAGGTACTTCAATCATTTTAACGACACATTATTTAGAAGAAGCTGAAATGTTGTGTCGTCGCATAGCCATTATTGACCGTGGTGTGATCAAAGAAGATACCACTATGAAAGGTTTCCTAAATCAACTTAATGAAGAATCGTTTATTTGTGATTTAGCAGAACCGATCGAAAACCTGCAACTCAATATTATTGGATTTAAATTCGAATTAATCGATCCAGTGACTTTAGAAGTTACGATGGATAAAGCGCATAGCATGAATGATTTATTTTTGATTTTACAATCACAAAATATTCAAGTCAGTAGTATGCGTAACAAATCAAACCGCTTAGAAGAATTGTTCGTAAAAATGGTTGAGAAAAATCTTACAGGAGCGGATCAATGAACTTTAATCAGTTACAAACCGCACTTTGGACCTTAGTCGTTAAAGAAATTCGTCGTTTTATGCGAATTTGGCCTCAGACCTTGCTACCACCAGCGATTACCATGAGCCTATATTTTGTGATTTTCGGTAATTTAGTCGGATCACGTATTGGTGAAATGGGTGGCTTTAGCTATATGCAATTCATTGTGCCAGGTTTAATTATGATGGCAGTGATTACCAATAGTTATGCAAACGTTTCTTCAAGCTTCTTTAGTGCAAAATTCCAAAAAAGCATTGAAGAATTGATCATGAGCCCTGTGCCATTACATTTAATTCTTTGGGGTTATGTGATTGGTGGTGTATGTCGTGGTGTATTGGTCGGCTTAATCGTTACTCTGATGAGTTTGTTTTTTACACACTTGGAAATCTATAATTTCTTTGTAACTATATATACAGTGATTATCACCTCGTTATTATTTTCACTTGGTGGTTTCATTAATGCCGTATACGCAAAATCATTTGATGATATTTCGATTATCCCAACTTTCGTTTTGACTCCACTCACTTACTTAGGTGGTGTATTTTATGCGATTAGTGCTTTAAGTCCATTTTGGCAAAATCTCTCTTTAATTAACCCAATTGTTTACATGGTCAACGCTTTCCGTTTTGGTATTTTGGGACATAGTGATGTCAATGTTTCATTCTCTCTCACTGTTGTCACATTATGTTGTGTTGCCCTTTATGCAGTTGCATATCATTTATTAGCTCGCGGTTCAGGAATGCGTGAATGAGTGTAGAACATTCTTTATTGGGCAAAGACACCCAGTATCCTACTCAATATCAACCAGAAGTCTTATTTCCGATTGCTCGTGCTGAATCTCGCAAACTTTATGCCGATATTGAAGGCATAGCGCAAGGCAAAGACTGGTGGCATGTATTTGAGATTTCATGGTTAAACCAACTTGGTTTACCACAAGTGGCTATAGGACGTTTAACCTTACCAGCCAACTCTCCGAATTTAATTGAATCAAAATCACTTAAACTATATTTCAACAGCATGAATTTCTCGCAATTTGCATCACAACAATTATTTGTTGAGACCGTTGAGCGTGATTTATCAGATGCTGCTGGTGCTAAAGTTGAACTGCAACTATTTCAAGTGGATGATTTACAGATTTATAAACCCCAAGGAATCTGTATAGATGATCTGATCCCTGAACGTCTTTCAGAACATCCAGATTCAAGCTTATTGCAGTATGATGCTGTCAGTGAAGAAAATATTGAAGTAGAACTTTACTCTAATCTTTTGAGAAGTAATTGCCCGGTGACGGGACAACCTGACTGGGGTACTGTTTTTATTCGTTTTCAAGGTAAAAAACCTTGTTATCGCAGTATATTAGCCTATATTATTTCTTACCGTCAGCATAATGGTTTTCATGAACAATGTGTGGAACAAATATTCGCAGATATTTGGCAACACTTAAAACCAGAAAAACTGATGGTCTATGCAACCTATACTCGTCGTGGTGGATTGGATATCAACCCTTGTCGAGTATCTGACTTGTCATGGATGCCCAAGCCGATCCGCTTGGCACGACAATAAAACGAATAAATTTGATATAGAGGACGTTCTTCAATGACCAGTTATTTCGGTATTCTTCCATCAGCAGGTTTGAGTCAGGATATTCAACTTGCACAAGCCAACCGTAACAGCAAAGAACCACAATACCCTTTGCGTGACAAGATTTCTCTTCAACTTACTGATGAGCTGATTGACACGATGTTGGTGCATTTGGTACAGCAGTTCCCACCAAGTGACAAACGAGATACAACAGAAGAACTCGCTCAAAAGATTCGTAGTATTGTCTCTACTTTGATGAAGCAATTATTAGGCAAAGCATCGAATGAACAAGTCCTTGAATCTTTAGCTTTCATGGAAAAGAGCTTGTTTATTGATAATGAAGGTAAACAACGTATCGGTACTCAACTACCAGATGCTTTAGTTTCTGACATGAAAAAAAGCTTTGCTGAAGTTGCTGCGGGCAACGGTAAAGAACAACGTGATGCATTAACACAACAGTTCAAATCTTTTGCTGATGCGCTTATTCAACACTTCATGACTGAATACAACAAAACATTGGGTTTAGGCATGGTAAAACGTGGTGTTGCAAGTGTTGCGACTAGCGGTGTTGAAACTGCTGTGCATATTGTAATCAAAAAACTAATTCCTAGCTTAAGCCAAGCTGAGTTGGATGTATTCACTAAGCATTTCGATCAGTTGCTCGTTCAGAAATAAACTTCGAATATTCAAAAAAAGCGACTATATATAGTCGCTTTTTTATAGAAAAAGATGAGTCATTTTCAAACTTATATAATGTCACAATTTCTAAATTTGCATTGTCTAAATCAGTGTTTATGTTAGCATTCGCGAAGCATTGATTTACTTGATTTAGAAGCGCATGTCTCCAAGCTCACAGTACAAATTTTTACGTCAAGCACCGCGTGATGGCTTGAGTACTGCCACTCACCCTTCACGGTGGCAACAACTCCATATAGACCCATGGCTTTGCCTATTTCTGGTACTAAATGCATTTTTAGGACTTACCGTCTTATATAGTGCTTCTGCCCAAGATGTTGGTCTTGTCAGTAAACAAGCAATGAGCTTTGGCATTGGTTTTACCGTCATGATTATTCTGGCGCAAATTCCTCCAAAAGTTTATCAAGCATTCTCACCATATTTTTATGTCTTCGGTGTTTTATCTTTAGTAGCCGTTGTTGTGTTTGGCGAAGTACGTATGGGCGCACAAAGATGGATTGATATTCCAGGCTTTGGTAGTGTTCAACCTAGTGAATTCATGAAGATTGGCATGCCAATGATGATCGCATGGTTCCTATCTCGCAAAGCCTTACCTCCTAGTTTGTCTCAAGTCATACTATCTTTGCTGCTCATCCTCGTACCCTTTCTTTTAATTGCAGAGCAACCAGACTTAGGTACTTCATTACTTGTGCTTGCTAGTGGCATTTTTGTACTTTTCTTGAGTGGATTATCATGGAGATTGATTGCTGCCGCTGCTGGAGTTGCTGCTGTAATCATTCCAATTGCTTGGGAGTTCTTACTACACGATTACCAACGACAAAGGGTACTTACCTTGTTAGATCCTGAGGCTGATGCATTGGGTACAGGTTGGAATATTATTCAATCTAAAACTGCGATAGGTTCAGGCGGTTTTTCAGGAAAAGGCTTTTTAGAAGGTACTCAATCTCACTTACATTTTTTACCAGAAGGTCATACCGACTTTATTATTGCAGCCTATTCTGAAGAATTTGGCTTGATCGGCGTTACCCTACTTATTTTCTTATATTGCGCGATTATTTTTAGAACATTTCAGATTGGCTTACAAAGCTTCCATAACTATGGGCGTTTAGTTGCAGGAGCCTTTGGTTTGTCATTTTTTGTTTATGTATTTGTAAATGCAGGCATGGTCAGTGGTATTTTACCTGTAGTGGGTGTGCCGTTACCGTTTATGAGCTATGGTGGAACTGCAATTATTACACTTATGTCAACATTTGGACTTGTGATGTCAATTCATACACATCGATAACGAGGAATTCATAAAACACATGTTTCATCCTAAACTAAATAATACTTTTAAATTTTTAACATTAAGTGCCAGTCTATTTCTGAGTAGTAATTGGGCACAAGCAAATGAATTTTACACTCATCCAAATTATTTTGCTTTTAAACAAAAAGCGATGACTACCTATGGTTTAAGTAGTGAACAAATTGATAGTGCAATGAGTGGCGCACGTAATTTACCCAACATTTTAAACATCATGACGCGTCCAGGTGAAAGTAAGCCTTGGTATGAATATCGCTCTATGTTCTTAGTCGAAGGTACAATTCAACGTGGTGTCCGCTTTAAAAACCAATATGAAGATGTTCTGAATCATGCGGAACAACAATTTGGTGTACCAAAATCTGTAATTTTAGGCATTTTAGGTGTTGAGACAGGTTATGGCGCAAATAAAGGCTCTTTCATCACCCGTGACGCTCTAGCAACCTTAGCGTTTGGTTATCCTCGTCGTGCTGATTACTTCAGTGATGAACTCGCAGCGTTGATCTCATGGACATATAAAGAAGGCTATCCAACCAACAGTATCGTTGGTTCATATGCTGGGGCTATTGGCTATCCACAATTTATGCCGAGTAACATCCAAAAGCTAGGTGTGGATTATGATGGTAATGGACATATTGATTTAAGAAACTCCGCAGTTGATGCAATTGGTTCAATCGCGAATTATTTAGCTCAATATGGTTGGCAACGTGATCGTCCAATTGGCTTCCCTGCTCGTTATTTAGGTAACGATCCTGAAAGTATTATTGCTAAAGATTTAACTCAACCAACTCCTTATGGTGAACTAAAAAGATTAGGTATCACACCTATTGACCCTTTGGTAAAAATAGATGATCTTGATTTAGTAAATGTTATTCAATTACAAGACCAATTTGGACCTATTTATTACATCACCTATCCAAATTTCCAAGTAATCACGACTTATAATAAGAGTCGAATGTATGCCACAGCGGTGTGGTTATTAGGCACTGAAGTCGCAGGAAGATAACCCGATTTTTTAAACAAAATCTGAAAGTCAATAAATTTATGGTTCGAAAAGGGTGTTAAATAATCAAATTTCATATTTTGTTACAATATTGATTATTTTTTGAGCTAAAACTGTAAGTTTTTACCCTTTTTGTAACTATTTATCGTTAAAGACTAGACACACTTCGTAAGCGCTGAATATTATCCACCCAAGAAAAGTAATTGCAAAAGTGAATAATTAGACATGTGCACTGTATTTCAATGCTGTTTTGTTGAGATAGAAAAGCATGTTCTCTAGGAGTTTATACAATGCAGTTTTCGCTAAAATATATTCTAGCGCTGACGGCAGGCTTAAGTTTAAGCCCGTTACATGCTGAAATGGTACAATCATCATCATTAACAAATGATGTTGAAGGTTCTAATTTAGCAGCCCGCGTTTTGAGCAAAGATTCTCAAAATTTTAATTCTCGTTTTTCTAACGTCAATAGTCTTTCAATCACTGAGAGTTCTGGTGACAAAGTACGTCGCCAAACAATTGCTGCTAAAATTGATATCCCTGCAGAAGAGCCTTCAGTGATTGAAAAACTTAACACTGTTGCGTCTAATACCGTACGTAAGTTTAGCCAAACTGGCGTAGCATCATGGTATGGTCGTCAATTTCATGGTCGTAAGACTGCAAGCGGTGAAACATTCGACATGAATGGTTTAACTGCTGCTCATCGTAGCCTGCCATTGAACTGTTACATTCGTGTGACCAATAAAGACAACGGCAAAAGCGTTGTAGTTAAGGTTAACGATCGTGGTCCATTCCATGGTAACCGTGTATTAGATTTATCTTATGGCGCAGCTAAACAACTTGGTGTTACCAATGCTGGCACTGCGAAAGTAAGTATCGAACGCGTTGATGGTCCAAATTCTTAATATTTAGACTTCCAACTAATAATAAAGCCACGTTTATACGTGGCTTTATTATTTATATTATTTTTTGATTCATTTTTGACCCTCACTACTTTCTTCGCTATAGTAATGACATTATAAATTGTCAATTTAGCAAGGAGTGCAGTTGTGAAATCGATAGATGAATGGTTCGATGAATACAACGATAGTCACCAAAACCAAACCAATAAAAAAATACATTGGGTATGTGTCCCAGCAATTCTTTTTTCAATAATTGGTATTCTTGCGCATTTTAGTACTCTACTCACCGCTTTATTGCTTGTACTTACACTGGTTTTCTATGCTCGCTTGGATATCGTGTTAGCTGTGGCTATGGCTGCTTTGTTGGTGGTAATGGCTTGGCTTATTATTATTCTACCTGTAGGGGTAGGATTTTATATCGGCGTGTTTGTAATCGCATGGATTGGTCAGTTTTATGGTCATAAAGTTGAAGGAAAGAA
>NZ_MELG01000003.1:7371-25003 GCF_001767535.1 Acinetobacter sp. GWC1_38_13
TTCTTCAAAGATCTGCAATTCCTTCTGATTGGGCCTGTATGGTGCATGGATGCCTATTTAGCTAAGATACTACCTAAATGGAAATCTCGTCAAAATTTGGGGCTTTCAAGCTAATTTAGAGCATATTATGGATGGCTAATTAGCTAAAAGAGATTATTGATAGCTTTTCCCTTGATATTTTAGCCATCCATCCACATGTTTTGCTTGTGGATCATGATGAGTCCAATGAATCACTCCACCTTTAGGGCTATATTCATATTCTCCATAAAATTCGACTATTTCACCTTTTCTAAGTCCCTCCACCCGAGGTGCCAAATCAATGTTATGCGCCACTAGAACGGTTAAACCATTCTCCAATTTTAGAATCATTTTTTGGTGTCTTGAACCATCATTATCATCAGCTAAAATTGCTTTTACTTCACCTTTAGATTGAACTTGAATGTTACTTAGCTGTTGTTGATAAGCTTGCATAATCTTTTGCTGATCATCAACCGTCGCTTCCTCAACAATTGAAGTCTGAACAACATTATCGTTCAGGTTGTTTTGCTTTAAATCTATACCGACATAAGCAGCAATTAGCACAACAATAATCGTTACGATCACTAAATTATTTTTCTGGATTTTCATATTTAACCTTTTTATTTCAATTTAAATAACAAAATGCCAATCATATTGATTGGCATTTTGTTCATACAACTCTATTAAAGTTAGAATAGACGATTCATACCATTCAAAGCTGCAACACGATATGCTTCTGCCATTGTTGGGTAGTTGAATGTCGTTTCAACAAAATACTTTAATGTATTATTAGGGCTATGCATTACAACCTGTCCAATGTGGATAATCTCTGCGGCATTGTTACCAAAACAATGAATACCTAAAACTTCCAAGCTATCGCGGTGGAAGAGGATTTTTAACTCACCTACGGTATCACCAGTAATTTGAGCGCGAGCTAGATGACGGAAAGATGCTTGCCCTACTTCATAAGGTACTTTTTCTTCAGTCAATTCTTGTTCAGTTTTTCCAATCGAAGAAATTTCTGGAATGGTATAAATGCCTGTTGGTACATCTTTAATCGGTTTAACATTTTTCTCACCGACCATGTTTGCACCTGCACAACGACCTTGGTCATAAGCAGCAGATGCAAGTGATGGCCAACCAATCACATCACCAGCAGCATAAATGTTCTCAACTTCAGTTTGATATTGATCATTTACCATCAACTGACCACGGTTGTTTGGTACAAGACCTACATTCTCGAGTCCTAAGCCATCAGTATTACCTGAACGACCATTACACCATAAGATGGCATCAGCTTTGATTTTCTTGCCACTAAGCAAATGTAAAACCACATGATCATCAAAAGTTTCTAGGCGATCGATTTGTTCATTGTGACGAATCAATACTCCTTGCTCACGCAAGTGATATGACAATGCATCAGCGATTTCATCATCAAGGTAGCTTAAAAGCTTTTGCTGAGTGTTGATCAAATCAACTTTATGATCTAGACCAATAAAAATCGATGCGTATTCACAACCAATAACACCAGCACCGTAAATAATGATTTTTTGAATTGAATAATCCAAATCAAGAATTTTGTCAGAATCAAAAACACGAGGATGGTTAAAATCCAAACCTTGTGGCTGATAAGGACGGCTACCCGTTGCAATCACAATTTGTTTACAGATGATGGTATCTTTTATGCCATCTTGACCAAAAATGAGTACAGTATTTTTATCTTGGATATACGCACGTCCATGAAAAACATCAATCTTATTGCGATCATAAAAACGTGTATGAGTATCAACTTGCTGTTGAATCACTTTATGCGCGTTGCGTAACACTTGTTTCATGGTGAATTGTTTCCATTCACCTACTTTTTGAAACATTGGATCACGCTGATAACGGATGATACTTGAAACTGTTTGACGTAAGGCTTTACTTGGAATTGTACCTACATGTGCACAGTTACCACCGAGTTGATCACGTACATCGACGATTGCTACTTTTCTACCTGCTTTAGCTAGCTTCATTGCCGCGCCTTCACCAGCTGGGCCAGAACCGAGAATGACTGCATCAAATTTTACAACATTCCCACCAACGACCTCTTTCTTACGTGGCATTCAAAGCTCCTTTATCTCTTAGCTGTTTACTTCTATATATATGATAACTAATATGCTATGTGTTGATGTATTTCTCAACCATATATTTTTATATATTCACATTTTCAAAATGAATACCTATTTCATCCTATAAACCTATAAATTTGACTATAATAATCGAATATCTCAAGCAATAGGTTGTAGAAAATAAGATGTCTGAACACCGTAAACCTGAACAGGGCATAAAACTTCGTGGCGCTGAAAAAGTCGCTAGAATTCCTGTAAAAGTTATACCTACGGTTGAAGTACCTCGTAAACCAGACTGGATTCGCGTCAAAATGACTGCACCTGAAGAGGTTCAGCGTATAAAAACAACTCTACGTTCGCAAAAACTCCATACTGTTTGTGAAGAAGCTGCCTGCCCTAACCTTCCAGAGTGTTTTGGTGGTGGTACTGCGACTTTTATGATTATGGGCGATATTTGTACTCGTCGCTGTCCTTTCTGTGACGTTGCTCATGGTCGACCAAATGCACTTGATCCTGATGAACCTCGTCATATGGCGGAAACTATTTCAAACTTGGGTTTGAAATATGCAGTTATCACCTCTGTAGATCGTGATGATCTTTTAGATGGCGGTGCTCAACATTTTGTGGATTGTATTAAAGAAGCTCGTGCTTTGAGTCCAAAAACGCTACTTGAAATCTTAGTTCCTGATTTCCGTGGTCGCATGGATATTGCTTTACGCATTATGACTGAATGTCCACCTGACGTTTTTAACCACAATATCGAGACAGTACCTCGCTTATATAAAGCAATGCGTCCAGGCTCAGACTATCAACATTCTTTGAATCTTTTAAAAATGTTTAAAGAATACTGCCCAGACGTTCCCACTAAATGTGGTTTGATGGTGGGTATTGGTGAAACTGAAGAAGAAGTGATTTCTTTACTTGATGATCTTCGTGCTCATGATGTGGACTACGTAACAATTGGTCAATATTTACAACCATCTAAGCAACACGCGCCAATAGATCGCTTTGTAACGCCAGAAGAATTTGAACGTTACGCAGAACATGGTCGTAAATTAGGCTTCAGAAATATTTGGTCTGCACCAATGGTTCGTTCAAGCTACTTTGCAGATCGTCAGTATCATGGTGAACCTGTTCCTGCTGTTCGTCGCAAAGTAGATCCTGCTAAGAAAATTGCTGTACAAACTGTAGAAGCTTAATCAAGTTTCTATGAAGTAAAAAAGAGAACAATCATGTTCTCTTTTTTATTTTTTGATATGAGATAATCCAATTTTAAAAAATACTTTCTGTGCACTAATTAACGTTTCTTAACGAGCGTGAATTCCTCGTGAATAATTACCAATCGACACGCTACTACCAAAAAATCACTTAAAAACACTAATTTACTTTATACCCTAGTCCGCATAACCTGATTCAAGTAGAAGTGAATTTCAAAAAATTGTGATTTGTATTTTTTAACTTAATACATCCCTCTTTTTTGGAATTTCCTCCAAACAAAAATGAATATCAAGAAGCATTGTCAATTTAAACCGTTCATTGGAAGACGACTTCTTATTATAAATAACTTTGAGATCAGGATAGACACATGAATAAGAAAATTACAGCTTTGACTGTTACTGCATTAGCAAGCTTTGCATTGTTAGGTTGTAATAGTGATTCAGACAACGATACCGAGTCGTCAAATGTGAATACTGGCGATACTTTAATTCTAACTGCCAATGGAATGATTAGTTCAGTCGATAGATCAATGCCTGACAAGGTTGTGTCTAACCGCAAGATTAAAGGATTAATGTCTGGAGATGAACTGGTAGGTATTGATTACCGCCCTAAAGACGGCAAACTTTATGCTGTTGGTCTACAGGCGAACTTATACACTTTAAATCCAAACAATGGCGAAGCAACTTTCCTGAGAAAACTAATCGCCGACCCGAGCGATACTACAGATGGAAATGCATCTTTCACACAAATTATGGGTGATGCCAACCTTATCACTGTCAATTTTAACCCTGCTGCAGATCGCCTACGTGTAATTTCTAACACAGGACAAAACTTACGTATCAATGTTGATACTGGTGCAACCATTACAGATGGTACGATTAATTTAGCCACAGGTACTGCAGCAGTTGTTGCAGGTGCTTATACCAATGCCTTTGCTGGCACAGGTTCAACAAAACTATATAGCATTGACCAAAATTCTGATCGCATTTATCTTCAAAATGCGAACGCAGGTACATTAGGTAATTCTACGGCTTTGGGTGCAGACATTAATACAAACGGCGGTGGCGGTTTTGATATAGACCCTGTCAACAATGTAGGTTTTGCCGCACTCAAACTCGCATCAGGCAATTATAAATTTTTTAAACTTAATCTAGCTAATGTCGGCACCTCAAGCGATGCTGTTTTTGAATCACATGACTTGAATAATAGTTTTAATAGCATGGGGATTCGTGGGATTGCATTAAAACGTTCAACCAATGCCACAGCTCAAGGCTATGGTTTAACAGCAAACAATAAACTGCTTAGCTTCGCTATTACCAATCCAAATACTGTAACTGAAAAGAGCCTCACTGGATTGCTTGTAGATGAGAAATTTATCGGTATCGATTACCGTTTTAGAACCTCAACTGACAATTCTGGCAAGCTATATGGATTAACCAATAAAGGGAATTTGTATACGATCAATACAGACACGGGTTTAGCAAGCCTCATCACAGCACTCAAACCAGCTACCAGTAGTACTTTCACAAATCTAGATGGTACAAGTTTCGCAGTTGATTTCAACCCTTTAGCAGATCGACTCCGCGTAATCAGTAATACTGGCCAGAACTTAAGAATTAACGTCGATACTGGCGATACTATAAAAGATGGCGATATTAACGGAATTTCTGAGGCTAAAGTCACGGCAGCTGCGTATACCAATAGTTTTGCTACACCTATCGCGATGTTAGCTACAGAACTATTTGATCTTGATCAAACAGGCAAAACTCTCACTAAACAGAATCCACCAAACGCAGGCACATTAAACCTAATCGGTAATTTAGGAATCAACTTAGGTATAGACAATGGCTTTGATATTGCTGGTGGTGACAATGGCTTAGCTTTAGCGACTGTGGCAGGTGAAACTGGACCATCTGTACTTTATCGAGTCGACTTAAATAGCGATACAACAATTACAACTTCTAGAGCACGTTTAGCTATCAGTGTAGATGGAACACCAAATTTAGCAGCTTCAACTATTGGTGGCAACACTACTCCGCAAGTCATCGACCTAGCGATCTTACTTAAATAAGCTGAAATCAAAAAAACCGCATCATTGATGCGGTTTTTTATTTTGCCTATAAATTTTAAGCAATATGTTTTTGTACGATAATCGAACCAACCGAATACCCTGCACCGAATGATGAAATTACAGCATATTCACCATTATTTACCTGCTCGCCTGTGCGGTGCATTGCAATAATTACGCCCGCAGAAGAAGTGTTAGCAAACTCATCCAAAATAATTGGTGCACGATCTAAATCAGCATCTTTACCAACAACGAGTTTTAAAATTAACTCATTCATATTTGCATTCGCTTGATGCAACCAGAAGCGTTTGACTTGTTCAGGTGTTAATTGTAATTTTTCCAACTGCGCTGTAATTATTTTTGCGACAAGTGGACAAACTTCTTTAAACACTTTGCGCCCATCTTGACGGAACAATTTGTCATCAACAACCGCATCTTCACTACGGTTTAAGAAACCAAAGTTATTGCGGATGTTATTTGAAAATTGGGTAAACAAATGAATATCTAAGATTTCATAACCTGATTTGGTTTCAGTTTCTTCGATAATTGAAGCAGTTGCAACGTCACCAAAAATAAAGTGCGCATCACGTGTACGATAATCCAAGTGACCTGAGGTAATTTCAACATTCAAAAGTAAAACACGGCGAGCACCACATTTCACAGCGTCATAAGCTTGCTTTAAACCAAATGTTGCAGCTGAACACGCGACATTCATATCATAAGCATAGCCTTTAATACCTAATGCCGACTGAATTTCAATCGCAACAGCAGGATAAGCACGTTGCATATTTGAGCATGCCAAAATCACAACATCGATATCTTCAGCAGTGACACCTGCATTCTCCATCGCTTGTTTAGCAGCAATTACACCCCACTCGGCTTGGAGCGAAAGTTCATCATTACTACGTTCTTGTAAGCGCGGACGTAAACGTGTTGGATCTAAAATACCTGACTTCTCAACCACGTAACGGCTTTTAATACCAGATGCTTTTTCAATAAACTCAGGACTTGAACCACGTAGAGCTTCGATCTCACCTGCTGCAATTTTGTCAGCATTTTGTTGATTAAATTGTTCTACATAAGCATTTAAACTTTCAACCAACTCTTCATTAGAAATTGTTTCAGTTGGGTGAAACAAACCTGTACCTGTTATACGGATGCCCATGTAAAACTCCTGTAAAGAATGGTTCTAACTTTCATTATTGCTCAGTTTAACCGATTGCTAATCGATCCCATAGTTTTTGTAATCTAGTTGGTGAAATTGGCATCTTTGTTTTCATTGGTTGAGAAAACAAGGAAATTCTCAATTCCTCTAACATCAAATACATTTCTTTGATTTTAGGATCATTTTTAAACTTAAATACTTTGTCCATCCATGGATCGACATCATCAATTGCAGCAAGGTCACGTTGTAGATTATTTGGCAAACGATCTAAACGCAATAGCAATGCTTTTAAATAACGTGGATATTCCTGCCAAATCTCACTTGGTTTGCTATAAACAAAGTCCGCCAATGACATTAAATCCAACTGATCCTCTATATCGTCAATACTACGACCGAATATATCTTGATCTAAAACCAACAACTCACGACGAACTTGCTGCCATTGGGTAAAAATTTCAGTGATGTCCGTTAGTACTTTTTGACCATTGCTCAAAAAGTGTTTTTTTACATCAAGTGCTAAGGTATTAAATTCTTCAGCATTTTGTGGAAGTTGTTGAATTGATACTTGTAGAGTTGCATAAACCAACATTTGTTCGAGTTTAGCGCGCTCACCCAATGGAGAATATGCCAAAGCCAAAGGTTTAGAAATCTGCTTTTTCAGTTGGCGAATCAAATCTCCAAGCTGCATATGAATCAGACGAATTACACCTTCACGATGCTGTTTAATGGCTTCTTGCTGATCATTAAACGTTTGTACAACCACACCTGATTCATCTTTTGCTTCAAGTGCAGAAAATATCTTTGTGGGAACAAGCGCTTGATACTGTTTAACTATCACTCCTGTAACCTTTTGAGAAGCTTCAAAGATAAAGCTCTCAGGGAAGGCTTGGAACTCGCCTTGCTGTTGTTTTACTGGACGATGAGTTTCAACTCGGCATCTCGCCTTTAATTCATCCAAGTCACGACCTTGTGCAATTAATTTTCCTTTTTCATCAATCACTTTGATAAAAGGAACAAGGTATTGATCGATACGTTCAAACGAGAAATCTTTTTCAGTAATCTGCTCTCCACGTAGAGCAAAAGCGAGATAGTTAAATAGATGCTCACGTAAATGAACAGCATCGACACCCTGCATTAACTTTTTGGCTGTATCAGGAATTGGAACTAAATTGCGGCGTTTATCTTTAGGTAGTGCTTTTAATAAAGCCTCGATCAAATCTTGCCGCCAGCCAGGTATTCCCCATGACCATTGCTTTTCATCCACTTGAGGCAATGCTTGCACAGGAATTTTAACCGTAGCCCCATCTTCATCATGACTTGGATCAAAACGATAACTTGCTGCTAAACGTAATTGCCCATTGTGCAAATAATCTGGAAATTGTTGCGTGGTTGGACGATCACTCATCCAGAGTGCATCATCCTCAACAAACAAATAACGGGGATTTTTTGCTTCTACCGTCGCTCGCCAATCTTCAAAACTATGTCGACTCGCTACTTCAACTGGTACACGTTCTGCATAAAATTGATAAATCGTTTCTTCATCGACCACTAAATCACGGCGGCGTAATTTATCCTCAACTCGCTCCACTTCTTCAAGTTTAAGCAAGTTATGTTTTAAAAATGCAGGGGTAATGCCTAAATTGCCAGTCGTGAGCGCATCACGCAGAAAGATTTCATGTGCAGCTGCCTGATCAACTTTTTCAAAGTTCACTAAACGTTTTGGTTCGATTATCAAACCAAATAAGGAAATTTGAGCATACGCATTTACAATGCCACCTTTTTTTGACCAATGTGGTTCAAAATAGTGATATTTCAATAGGTCTCGAGCAGCTAACAATATCCATTCGGGATCTATTTTCGCCAAAGTACGCAGATAAACTTGGGATGTTTCTACCATCTCAAATGCCATGACCCACGCTGTATTGGTTTTATGCAATGTGCTGGCTGGGAAAACTTTGGCTTTTTGCTGACGAACAGCCATAAAGGTATTACGTTCATCAGTTTTGTTGGCAATAAATGAAAGTAAACCAGTTAATAAAGCTCGATGTAAATTTTCATAATTTGCACCCTTTTCATTAAAACTAAGTTTTAAACCTTCTGCCAACTCTACTAATTGTTGATGTGTTTGTTTCCATTCACGCAAACGCAACCAACTCAAAAAATGTTGGCGTGCAAACTGACGGCGTTTATTTTCAGATTGAGCATCAGGGCTTGTTTGCAATGTATTCCATAATTTTAAATAAAACAAAAAGTCAGAATCAGCTTCTTTAAATAAAGCATGCTTTTGATCTGCCTGCATTTGTTTATCTGCTGGTCTCTCACGAGGGTCTTGAATCGCTAAAGCACTAACAATAATCAAGGTTTCTTTGAGTACCCCAAAGTGTGCCCCACCGATAATCATACGTGCTAAACGAGGATCAATCGGCATACGTGCCATCATTTGACCAACTTTAGTCAGATCATTCTTGCGTTCGTTCAAGGCACCCAATTCAATAAGCAACTTACGACCGTCATTCACCAAACGGAAATCAGGTGGCTCAATAAAATCAAAATCTTCCAAATTGCCCAGACCGAGACTTTGCATTTGCAAAATAACCGAAGCTAGATTGGTTCGTTTAATTTCTGGCTCAGTAAATTCTGGGCGACTTAAAAAGTCTTCTTCGCTATATAGACGAATACAGACACCCGCTGCTATACGACCACAACGTCCTTTACGTTGATTGGCAGCTGCTTGTGAAATCGCTTCAATTGGCAAACGCTGAACACGCGATCGATAGTTATAACGTGAGATACGTGCAAATCCACTATCAATCACATATCGGATATTTGGAACGGTCAATGCCGTTTCTGCTACGTTCGTGGCAATAATGATGCGGCGACCTTTACCACCAGGATTAAAGATTTTTTGTTGTTCTGCGAGTGCTAGGCGTGCATATAAAGGTAATACCTCTGTATGACGTGGCCCATATTTTTGTAATGTTTCTTGTAGTTCTCGAATTTCTTGCTCTGTACTGGCAAAAATTAGAATATCAGCATGTTCAGGATGACCTTTTGCTTCAGCATCAGCAAAACACTCTTCAACAGCTTGAACAACGGCTCTAGGTAGATTTTCCTCAAAATCATCGAACTCATCATCATCACTACCAACAATACTCAATTCAGAAATAGGACGATAACGAACTTCAACAAGGTAACTGCGACCTTCGACTTCAAAAATTGGTGCATTATTAAAATATTGACTGAACCGATTTACATCTAAGGTTGCAGACGTAACAATCACTTTTAAATCAGGACGCTTCGGCAATAATTGCTTCAGATAGCCCATGATAAAGTCGATATTGAGAGAGCGTTCATGCGCTTCATCAATGATAATGGTGTCGTATTTTGATAAGAATCGATCATTAGTCAATTCAGCTAACAGAATACCGTCTGTCATCAACCGAACGATCGAGTCTTGAGAACCTTGCTCATTAAAGCGAACTTTAAAACCAATTGACTCGCCAAGCTTTTCACCAACTTCTTCCGCAATACGTTGCGAAACGCTTCGTGCTGCCAAACGACGTGGTTGTGTATGTCCAATCATTCCAGTAAGACCACGACCTGCAAGCATTGCGATTTGAGGAAGCTGTGTGGTTTTACCAGAGCCAGTTTCACCTGCAACAATGATCACCTGATGCTTTTGAATAGCCTCGATCAAACGATCGGCGTATTGCGTAACAGGTAAATCTTGGTTGAGTTTGATCTTAGGCAAGCGAGCTAAACGCTGTTTTACCTTTTGGTTTGATTGTTCAAATAGTTTTTCGATTTCTGCTGTTTCTGTTTTTTTATCTTTGCGCAGTCGATTTAAACGGTGACGGTCACGTGCCATAACCAATTGATCTACATTTAAATGACTCTGCACTGAACAGCTTTCCTGAAAATTAAATAATCGGCTATTTTACGCCTTAAAATCTTGCTATGCAAAGGAACTACAGCAATCTATTGATGATATTGCTGTAGTTCTAGTTTGGTTTTTATGATTTAGATGAATGATCAAAACGATTACGTAACTGTTTGACGTATTTTTTAAATGGCCACGCAAATTGCTTTACAAAACTATTGGGGATCTTATACCCCACAGTTCCATATACACTTGCCAAATGGTTTGGCATATACACTGTTTTAAAAATGACATCATACAATGGGATAAATGCCGCATAGTTTTTATCAATCGCAGGTTTCTCTGAAGAGTGATGCCAATGATGAAACTCAGGGGTAGCTATCAGCCAGCGTAAATACGGAAATCTAAAACGTACATTTGAGTGGATGAATATCGCATGAAAAGAAATAAATACGAGATAAGCAAAAACGGCTGAGGTATGAAAACCTAATAAAAATATCGGTAAGGTTGCAATAAATCGTGTCATCAATACTTCGACAATATGTAAACGTGAAGATGCTAACCAATCCATATGTTCCGTTGAATGATGGATCGCATGAAAACGCCACAAGAAATTCACCTCGTGCATCGCGCGATGCAACCAATACACAACGAAATCAACGACAATCAACAATTCTATAAATTGCAACCAAATCGGCTGTGCTTGCACAAAAGGAACGATTGGATTATTCGGAAGATGAGTAATCCAATACTGAATCGGCATGACTGTTAGAAAGGTAAAGAGTTGAATGCCAATGTGACTAAACATGAAATATTTCATATCCGTCACCCATCCCACTCTAAGTATTTTTTGATGGGGATTTTTAGCAAAAAAACCTTCTAAAGGGATAAAAACTAAAGCTAAGATCACCAGTGTCAGTACGAAATAATCAATACCTGCATAGAAAGGAATATTCGGCAAAGTTGGGGCTTTGATTAACCCACATCCCAAAACAGCCGCAACTAATGCGAAACACAAACCATAAAACCCATATCGATTTTGTCGAAAAATCGCACTAAACGCCCCAAAACCTACACTAAGTACAATCGCGATCATCAAACTAAAATAAAAAGCATCATAATGTTTAACGTATAGCGGACGTAGTTCTGGCATCGTAAGAACTGAAGGAAATAAAAAGCATAAAGCACCGAAAATGCTTAATAATCCTAGAGACATAGATATAAATGCGCTAATCTTGCCTAAACCCGCATTGAGTTCAAGATTTTCAAATTTTTCTCTTAATTGATCTGTCATTTGTTGTATTAATTCTCTTTGAATACGAGTAATCTCGCTCGCTGTTAACTTTAATCCTGCTTAATACTTCACAGTATTTCAAATAACCAGTCTCAAATTCTAAACATCCCAAACATTTGAAACAAGAAACATTTCGTCCTATATTTAAGCATAAACAATAATATCTCCAACATGCATGAACTTCGTGCAGATCATCGATTTTTATATAATTTTATTTTTTTCAATTTTACCCTTGAATTTTAAGGCTATCGGCTTCATTTTGTATAGCAGGATCATTTTCGATATTTGTCATTTTTGCTTCATGTGAATGGAGTCAAATGGAAATATCTTTTTTTGGGTGAAAGCTATCGATCTCGGATCATTTAATTTTCCGATTTTAGTCATGTAAAAATACTATTTCCCCAATAACTAGAAATTATTTATTCTAGACCTCGCAAACAAGTTTAAAGATAAACCTCAATCATGGAGACAATGATGAGCTTGATTAATACTGAAGTTAAACCATTTAAAGCTGATGCATTCCGCAACGGTGAATTCATTCAAGTAACTGATGCTGATCTTAAAGGCAAATGGTCTGTTCTTATTTTTATGCCAGCTGCATTCACTTTTAACTGCCCAACAGAAGTTGAAGATGCTGCTGAAAACTATGAAGAGTTCAAAAAAGCTGGTGCAGAAGTTTATATCGTAACAACTGACACTCACTTCTCTCATAAAGTATGGCATGAAACTTCACCAGCAGTTGGTAAAGCTCAGTTCCCATTAGTTGGCGACCCTACACACCAATTAACTCGCGCTTTTGACGTTCATATTGAAGAAGCTGGTTTAGCACTTCGTGGTACTTTCATTGTAAACCCAGAAGGCGTAATCAAAACTGCTGAAATTCATGACAACGCAATTGCTCGTGACGTATCAGAAACTTTACGTAAACTTAAAGCTGCTCAATTCGTAGCTAGCCACCCAGGCGAAGTTTGTCCTGCTAAATGGAAAGAAGGTAACGATACAATCGCTCCATCTATCGACTTAGTTGGTAAAATCTAATTACTAGATATAGTGATTAGTAAAAAACCACTCTTTTTAGAGTGGTTTTTTTATGCAGGTTACTCTCATATAAGCAATCATATTTTTCAATGATTCTTATCATTTTTTATTCACTAGAAAACTTCATTTTCTGATTGTCAGTTGTACAAAGTTGGAGTACTGTCAAAAGATGAGCACTTAAAGAGTTTTTTATATGTAATAAACGATGATCACTGCGGGGGTGTAAGGTATGGAAAAATCTGTAGTCGTAACATCTTGGAAATATGATGTTTCTTCACGTTATTTAAAAATTTTCTATAACAATGGTTCAGGCGAACTTTACCACCCAGTACCAGAGTTTATTTACGATAATTTACTTCGCTCAACAGATAAAACAGCTTTTGTGCAGAAATATCTTGAGTTTGATTTACACTTTAAACGTCTTCAAATTTCTGCTTCATCATAAAAAAAGCCCTTTTCAGGGCTTTCTTCATATCATATCTATCTGTTCTGCATATTTTTCATATATTCGTGCTTCGGCATCAGGGTGTAAATTTACTTTACTCAAGTCACCGTTGTAATGCTCTACTACTCGATCATCCATAATTTTTGACCACCATGCTGGAATAAAGGCTGGTAAAAGCATGGCACCATAACCTGCTGGTAATTGAGGTGCATTTTCAAAATGACGTAAGGTTTGGAAACTGCGTGTCGGATAAGCATGATGATCTGAATGACGTTGTAACTGGTACAGAAATAGATTCGTCACTAAATTATTATTGTTCCAGCTATGCTCTGGCAAAGTGCGCTCATACTGCCCATTTTCTTTCTTCTCACGTTTTAAACCATAATGTTCAATATAGTTAACGGCTTCAAACAGAGTCACGGCATATGTAGCTTGAGTGAGTTGAAATGGAACTGAGCGCATACCAAATTTCTTAAACATCAAGCCATGATAAATTGCTGACATGGCCCAACCATGAATCAGTTCATTTTCCTTGCAGAAAAATGGTAGTTTTTTGCGTTCTAAACGTTTCTTTTCTATCTCAATTGCAGATTTAAAACTTCCAATCACTGTACGTGGTAAGAACTTCCAAAAGGTCTCACCCAAGCGTGATGATGCAGGATCTTCAGGTGTTGCTACTCGACGATGATGCCCATATGGATGTTCAATTCTGAAGTGGTTATACCCTGATGGTGCTAATGCAAGATGTGATAAATAATGTTCTAAACGACCATTTTTATGGCTTAATTCATGTGCAGTATTAATTGCAATACCATTCACCATACCAACTAAAGTTCCTAATAGAACTTGATCAGCTACAGATGTGCCTTTTCGACTGGCTAAGTAGGCTCCATAAACGTTAGTTGCATATTGGAGTGGTATAAAAAGCTTCACAATGCGAGAGTAATATGGGTCAGCCTCTAAGTCCGCAATCGCATCTAGTGGTGGATTTTCAGTATCCTCACCAATTAATTTGTCTAGAGTTGGGATCACACCATGGATAAATAATGGTCCAAATGAGGCAAAAAACTTTTTCGATTTTTTAGGTCCAAATTGATAGCCAGCAAGTCCACTCATCGCGATAGCAGGTACTGCAAGACCAAGTAACCACAAATGACGCTTTTTATCCTTAAATGGTCTAGTTGTTTGTTCTACATCTAATTGCGCATGCATATTCATTCTAAACTCCTCAATCAAGCGTTTAATGTTTTGCTTGAATTGATTGTGTTCTTCTGAACAGTTGCTATATTATCATTTTAAGACTTCATATTATCATTTTAAGACTTTATTGGAGATTTATTGTGCACAAACAACAAATCCCTGTTATTCCAGCTCGCTATTATTTACGTTTGATTGAGATATTGATCAGTACCAATCAATACGATAATTCAGTTTTAAATCAATTTAAGGATCAATTGTCACAAACTGAGTTTTTATCAATTCAACAAATCGAACAATTTATTGAGTTAGGATTAAGTTTACCGAATACAGAAGATTTAGCCTTTCAGTTAGGCAGAAATTTGAAACTAAGTTCACATAGCTTGGTTGGTTATGCACTTATGACCAGTCCCAATCTGGATCATGCATTAAAATTAATTGCACAATATTTCAAGCTGATCATGCCGAGCTTTAAGCTATCCATTCAGTTTTCACAAGCGCAGCAAAAGGTGGAATTATTATTTGAACCAATTTTGCAGATGAATAAACGTTGTTTAAGCTTCCATATCGAAGCAATTGCAGTCGCATTTTATTACAGTCTATTTGAGCTTGCAGGTCAGCAATTACAACGCTATCAAATTTATTTAAGTATTCCTGAACCTGCCTACAGGGATAGATACATACACCTTGTCAAAGCTCAGTTTCATTTCAATTACACTTGGTTTACAGGGATCAGAGTTGTACTTGATCAGCAGCAATTAGCACTTCCCTTGCCTTTAGCAGATGCACATAGCTTAAAAGTTGTAGAACAACGTTGTCAGGAACAGATTCAGAAAATTTATCATCAGGGTGAAATTGTAGAATGGATCAGTACGATGTTAAGGCAAGCCAATCAAGTTCCGACACTGACTGAATGCGCGAAAGTATTGAATATTTCAACCAAAACCCTACAACGATATTTGCAACAACAAGGAGTAGAATTTAATCGCCTAAAACAAAAGATCAGTACTGAGCGTGCAATTGAATTACTTGAAAATACATCCTTTACCATTACACATATTGCATATGAGTTAGGTTATTCCAACCCTGCCAATTTCACACGTGCATTTAATAAAATCATGGGGTGTAGCCCTCAAGATTATCGACTGGCACATACTAAAACTAACTCACTTCGTGACGACCATACATAAGCCTGCACCTATAGGTAATATAGTACTCATATAAAGTTCGTCATTTTTTATCAAATCTAATAATGGCTTCACTTCTGCTGGATGAGAAATTACATTGTCAATTATTAAAGTCCCACCTTTAGTTGACATGAGTCTTTTGAGATCATTCCAATAACCAGCATAGCTTCCGCGTTCGGCATCTAAGAGTATGAGATCATATTGCTCAGTGGATGTTGCCAGATAATCAGCTGCATCTCCCACCCAAAAATCAATATACGCTTCTAGACTAAATTCTTCTGCATATTTCTTCGCTTGTGCACTTCGAAACGCATTGATTTCGAGTGTTTGAACATGACCGCTAACTGTCTTTGCAGCCTCAGCTAACCAAAGTGTTGAATATCCAGTGGAAGTGCCTATTTCTAAAATACGTTGGGATTGCTGTGTTCGTACTAACATTGCCAATAATTTAGCGGACTCAGCTTCAATGTTCCGAAAGCGTCTTAAACGATCTGCCTGTCGAGCATCATGTTGTTTAAACTCATCATATAAATCAGCAATTCGTTTTAAAAACACCGTGCTGGTCATATTTCGCTCCCGATGATGCTCAGACCTTTGGCTATCAATTATGTTGGTTGAATCAATTTAAAACGCGGAATAATTTCACCACTATCAAGTACAACGTTTTCAGTAAACATGCTTAGAGGACGAACCCACATGGAATAATCACCATACAAGCATTGATATACAACCAACTCTTCTTCTGTTTCGCTATGTCTTGCAACATTAAATACCTGATAAAGCTGACCTTTATAGTGTTGATAAATACCGCGCTGTAAAGCCATTTCGCTTTCCCTTAGTTATGCCATGTAAAGATTGCAGTTATATAACAAGTTCAGAAGTATTCAAGTTTTATCTTTGAACGCATTTAATTAACATAGACCCATGGATTCAAAAATACGATCAAAATAATAAAAACAACCTGTTTTACCTATTTAAATAATTTGCGTACTATAGCCCCATTGAAAGAATTTAGCTGATTGAATTGCTGAGAATTTGGAGAAATACATGTTAGATCAAAATATTAAAACTCAATTAAAAGCTTACTTAGAACGTTTAGAAAGTCCAATCGAGTTAGTGGCTGCTTTAGATGAATCCGATAAAGCTGCAAAAATTAAAGAACTCGTGACCGAAATTGCTGAACTTTCTGATCAAGTTACGGCGCGTTTTGACGGTTCAAACGCTCGCCGTCCTAGCTTCGGTGTGGCTAAAGCAGGTGAGCAACCTCGTGTGTTCTTCGCTGGTCTACCGATGGGACATGAGTTCACCTCTTTGATCTTGGCATTGTTACAAGTTTCAGGTTATGCACCGAAGGTGTCGGATGAGGTGTTAAATCAGATTAAAGGTTTGAACTTAAAATCAAACTTTGATGTGTTTGTATCTTTGAGTTGTCACAACTGTCCAGATGTGGTTCAAGCTTTGAACCTGATTGCGATCTATAACCCCGATGCAACTGCGACCATGATTGATGGTGGTTTCTTCCAAGAAGAAGTTGAAGAACGCAAAATCTTGGCAGTCCCAATGTTGTTCCAAGATAATCAACATATTGGTCAGGGTCGTATGACTTTGGAAGAAATCATCGCGAAGTTAGATAGCAACTCAGCGGAAAAAGATGCAGCACTTCTCAATGCGAAAGATGCTTTTGATGTATTGGTGATTGGTGGTGGTCCTGCAGGTGGTACAGCAGCAATCTATGCAGCGCGTAAAGGGATCAAAACAGGGATTGTGGCTGAACGTTTTGGCGGTCAAGTCATGGATACCATGGATATTGAAAACTTTACCACGATCCAAAAAACAGTTGGTCCTAAGTTTGCTCAAGACATGGAAGCCCATGTCCGTGAATACGGCGTGGACATCATGAACTTACAGAGAGTTAGTAAAATCACAGGTGCAGATCAAACAGCCAATGGTTTGGTTGAAGTTGAACTAGAAAATGGTGCTAAGCTTGAGTCTAAGACCATCATTCTTTCAA
>NZ_MELG01000004.1:0-4669 GCF_001767535.1 Acinetobacter sp. GWC1_38_13
AATACTCGTACAACTAAAGCTGGATATTTAGCACGTGCATTAGTCGCGCCAATACATGTGAATTATCATAAAGAACATCATCTTATGGCTGCTGTTCCGTATTTTAAATTACCGAAAATGCATCAGATGTTACGTGAGCGCGGACATGTAGAAGAACCGCCAACGTATTGGCAAGTTTTGCATGAACTATCCAACCAAGCTGATTAATTCAAGAATAGAAGAATAGATATGCTATTAGCAAAAGAACAGATCATTAGTTTTTTAGCCCAAGAATTTCCACAAGCACTGGAAAAAACATCAATTGTGGAGATTACCCCAAAAGGTGCAGAGCTATTATATCGTGTCGATCAAAGTGACTTACGTCCCGGACAAACTGTGTCTGGGCCAACATTGATGCTTGTAGCTGATTTTGCATTGTATGTTGCGATTTTAGGTGACTTGGGATTGGTGGCCATGGCAGTCACAACCAATATGACGATTAACTTTTTCCGCAAACCAAACGGAATGCAAAATATCAAAGCTGTTTGTAAATTGATTAAAGTCGGCAAAACTTTAGTGACTGGTGAGGTATGGCTTTATTCAGTTGGAGACGATGAACCTGTTGCTCATGTTATCGGTACATATGCAATTCCAAAGCAATAAAAAATTTTAGAAATAACAACGAATAGAGCAGCAAAACATAACAACAATTCAGTATGAGAATTGGTAAGAACATGCTAAAACTAAGTTTGTTCAAATTTATTTGTTCTTACCATTTTTACTTATATGCCCATAGAACTCGACTTAATACCTCTGTCTCATATTTCGCTTGACCACGAGCAAGTTTTAGCGATTAAGCGAAATGATCTATTGCCTTTGATGGATGATCCGCATCGTTTGAATGCCTATGCCGATCATTTAGTTCAAGCTCAAAGTGTTTTATTGAATGGTATTGACCCTAAATTAAATCAACAGTTAAGTGAAGTTATCTCACAGATTATTCAACAGCTGTCACTTTCAAAAAAGTATCTACGTGGTCGTCGATTCAATGCATTACAAAAATGGCTCGGCATTGATGTGGAGTATGATGCAAGTCAGGTCAAATATTTAAAAGACCTTGATCGCTTAATTGATGAAGCAAATCATTTAAGTCAAAAACTGCAAATAGAAATACAGAAGTCACAATCACGAATACAACAGGTATTGGGCTTACGAGAACAAATGGCAGCCTATATTGGCGCAGCTCAAGAGTTTTTGAATGAATATCCTGAGTTTAGTCGCCAAAAAACTTTAGATCATTTTCTTGAGCGATTGTCTAAAAAGGTGAATACCTTACAAACTTTACAAACGAGTAATGATATTGCGATCAAACAAATGCATTTATCTCAGCATTTATCTTTTAGTTTATTAGATCGATTTAAAGAAGCTCAGCAAGTTTTGATTCCAGCATGGCAATATCATTTACAGCAAAGTCGTCACTCAAATTCAAGCATCACTCTTGAAAAATTGGATAAAAGTCGAGAAGATTTGATTCAAAATCTTAAAAAATCATTAGAGAAATAAGAGGGGAAAAGTATGTCTGGTTCAGAATTGACTCAAGCGTCAACTCAAGTCGAATTAAAACAAGAGGAACGCTTTGAACAATTGAATTTAAAAGAGCTAGGATTGCAACCGCATGATTTTGCGGAGGTGATGGATGCACATAAGGAACTCGCTGAGATAAGCACAACTGTTGTAGCTGAATATGGGAAAAATATTGCCAATAAAACATCGACTTATACAGATGAGTTACTTGATCTCGTTCAAAATAAAGATTTAGATGCAACAGGGCAAAAATTAAATCAGGTCGTTCAGGTTGCTCAGCAATTAAATACTTCGAGTATTTTGAATAAGTCTAAAAGTTCAGGATTTTTTGGTGGTTTACTTAGTAAATTTAAAAGCGCAAAGCAAAGTTTTGATCAGCATTTTAATACGACCAAAGAACAGATTGATGCTTTAGTCAAAGAAATTGAGAGTTCACAATCTGGTTTGAAAGCACGTGTTGGAACTCTAGACAAAATGTTTGATGCTGTGCAGGAAGAGTATAAACAGTTGGGTGTTTATATCGCAGCAGGACAACTGAAGCAACAAGATATTCAACAGCAAATTGCGACATTGGCTAATCAAGAGCAAGATCAGCAGACCACGCAACAAATTTATGATCTCAATCATTTAGCGAATAATCTTGAAAAAAGGGTGAGTGATTTACAGGTACTGCAACAATCTGCAATGCAAACCCTACCCATGATTCGTATTATTCAATCTAATAATTTGATGTTGGTTGATAAATTCTATGCAATAAAAAATATTACATTGCCAGCTTGGAAGAATCAGATTAGCTTAGCGATTTCATTGCAAGAACAGAAAAATAGTGTGCAATTAGCGAAAGCGATTGATGACACGACCAATGATTTACTTCGTCGAAATGCGGAATTATTGCATCAAAACTCAGTTGATACTGCAAAAGCGAATCAACGTTCAGTGATTGATGTTGAAACACTTGAACATGTTCAAAACACCCTCATTAAAACAGTAAATGATGTAATCCAAATCCAGAAAGAGGGAATGCAAAAAAGAGCTGAAGCAACAACGCGTTTGCGTGCATTGCAAGAAAGTCTTAATCATCTCGTTCTGGAAAATAGTGGGCAAACGCCTAAATCTTAAAATTTATTATGAAAGGAAAGATCATTGTCACCCATAAATGATTTAAGTGTGGAACCTATTGATCAGCGTTTGCAGGTGTTGAAAAAACGCCAACGCAATATAGTCATTGGGCTTGCTGTAAGTATAGTCTTGATGGTTTTAAGTATTGCGGCATTCTTTCTACAAAAAGAATTTATTTATCGGTTTTTTGATCTTTCATTGCATGTTCAGAGTTTAGATTTACCATATCAAGTACAAGATTTGGTACCTTTTAAACAACCTGTGGATTATTTTTTTAATCTTCTTTCTTGGTTTGGTTGGCTGTTTCTGAAAGTCCTTGTTTCCTTTGTTGGTTCATTTCTAATTGTGCGTTGGGTGAAGAAATTTAAGTTCTTCCAACAGCGATTTCAAGCTTGGACGCAGCGATTTTTGGCATGGATCATTTCGTTTATATTGCTATGGTCAGGATTAAGCTATATTCAATACGACTGGAAAAACGAAACAGAAGAAGTTTATCAGCGTTGGATGAGCTATCAAACAAATATTGTCGAAAGCCAAATTGCTCAAGATTTACAAGATATAAATATTTCTCAAACAGAAAAAGCTTATGTCTTAGCTCAGGTCGCTTTGTTACATGATCCGATTGATCGCAAAACTGCGAATATTTATGTCAATCAATTGATCGAAGCTGAGAAAAAGGTTCCCACTGAATTTCGTAAATATGATTTTAAGCCTGAACAATTGTGGGTGATGCAACAACAGCTGTATGGGAAAAGTATTACTTTGATTACTCAACCGCTAGATATCCAAGCGCAGCAAGCAGAAAAAATTTCAAAGTACGTGAATTTCTTTTTGTTGGTCTTTCTAATTATCAATCTCGCAATGAGTGTGGTTTTGTACATGCTAGCTAAGCATTTTAAAAACCGTCGATATCGAATTACGCAGAAACTTGATCTATAAGTTTGTTATGTTCGGTTTGTTCGATTGATATTATGAAAACAACCTGTTTTACCTATTTAAATAATTTGCGTACTATAGCCCCATTGAAAGAATTTAGCTGATTGAATTGCTGAGAATTTGGAGAAAGACATGTTAGATCAAAATATTAAAACTCAATTAAAAGCTTACTTAGAACGTTTAGAAAGTCCAATCGAGTTGGTGGCTGCTTTAGATGAATCCGATAAAGCTGCAAAAATCAAAGAACTCGTGACCGAAATTGCTGAACTTTCTGATCAAGTTACGGCGCGTTTTGACGGTTCAAACGCTCGCCGTCCTAGTTTCGGTGTGGCTAAAGCAGGTGAACAACCTCGTGTGTTCTTCGCTGGTCTACCAATGGGACATGAGTTCACCTCTTTGATCTTGGCATTGTTACAAGTTTCAGGTTATGCACCGAAGGTATCTGATGAGGTGTTAAATCAGATTAAAGGTTTGAACTTAAAATCAAACTTTGATGTGTTTGTATCTTTGAGTTGTCACAACTGTCCAGATGTAGTTCAAGCGTTGAACTTGATTGCGATCTATAACCCCGATGCAACTGCGACCATGATTGATGGTGGTTTCTTCCAAGAAGAAGTTGAAGAACGCAAAATCTTAGCAGTCCCAATGTTGTTCCAAGATAATCAACATATTGGTCAGGGTCGTATGACTTTGGAAGAAATCATCGCGAAGTTAGATAGCAACTCAGCAGAGAAAGATGCAGCTCTTCTCAATGCAAAAGATGCTTTTGATGTATTGGTGATTGGTGGTGGTCCTGCAGGCGGTACAGCAGCGATCTATGCAGCGCGTAAAGGGATCAAAACTGGGATTGTGGCTGAACGTTTTGGTGGTCAAGTCATGGATACCATGGATATTGAAAACTTTACTACGATTCAAAAAACAGTTGGTCCTAAGTTTGCTCAAGACATGGAAGCCCATGTCCGTGAATACGGTGTGGACATCATGAACTTGCAACGTGTCAGCAAGATCACAGGTGCAGATCAAACAGCCAATGGTTTGGTTGAAGTTGAAC
>NZ_MELG01000005.1:0-43290 GCF_001767535.1 Acinetobacter sp. GWC1_38_13
ACAATACATAAATAGCAAAATGACCAATGCAACAAATGGTGAAACAATGTACGCCCATTTTGGCGAGTCAATCATGTTTGTTTCATTTTCTTCAGTAATATCATTATGATGCGGTTGTGCTTGATTTACCATTTGATTGAACTCCTGCATGGTTGCTTCTAATGAAATATCTATTTGCTCAACTGGTTTTGAGCCAATTAACTCATTTAATTGAGCACTTGACCAAACCCAATCATCTGCCTGGCCAGAAAGATGTTCGATTTGTCCTAATAACAATTCTGACATCCCAATTTGACCAAAATGACCTGTTTGATCGAGTTGATTTAATTCATTGAGTTGAAGAACAAGAATCTCTGAAATACTTGTTTCTAAGTCATTGGGAGCTAGTGCTGACTGATTATGCTGTGAGGTCGTAAGATGCCTAGCAATTTCTTGTATATACAGAGGATCCGCAGTTTGGATTTCTTGATATAGTTTTTTAGCGTTTTGCTTCCAGAGACTGATTAGGCGAGCAAGTGCAAGAGCATTGATCTCCTGAATGAAGACAGCCTTTTCTTTTACCGAATACTGATTTAAGAGTTGAGGTTTTTGAATTTTTATTTGTTCAGCAAAATATTGGACTAGGTCAAACGCCATATTCGATTTCCTTTTATTTTAATCTAAAATTCTAAGGGACGGTTTTTTCTTACTTGGTTCAGCAACTTCTGTTGATGGAGCTGTTTCAGCAACATTGTTTGTTTCTACAGCATCATATTCGCTTGGGTCAAAGAATAACCCCTGACCATTTTCTCTCGCATAGATGCCCAAGACAGCCTGAATAGGAACGTAGATGTCTTTTGCTACACCACCAAAACGCGCTGAGAAAGTAATGGCCTCATTACTCATATGTAATTGATGAATAGCATGTGGCGCTAAATTCAAAACAATTTGACCATCTTTCACAAATTGTAAGGGCACTTCGGTATGCGGTTGGGTTGCATCTACGAGTAGATATGGTGTGAGTTGGTTATCACAGATCCATTCATAAATTGCGCGGGCAAGATAGGGGCGTGTAGGGCTGAAATTCAATTGCTCTGACATAACTTATAAGCTTATTAAATCGTTGAAATTAACTCATTGTAGCTGTTTTTTTCTTGTGGTGTCATTGATTTGATAAATGCTGGTCTGTTGAAGATGCGGTGACAGTAAAGAAAAATAGGGCGGCAGTGCTGTTGGGGTAATTCAACCCCCATGTTTTTAAGTCGTAAAAAAATAGGGGCTAAGATACAGTCCAAAATCGAAAATGTTTCAGACATAAAAAAAGGGAAATGTTGAAATAAAGGCGTTAGCGAAATAAGCGTATCTCTTAGCTCTTTTTGTGCTTTTTGCTTAAGTTCTAAATTTAATGTGTCTGCGTGCTTTAGCATGTGATCAGCAAGTTTGAACCAGTCTTGTTCAAAACGCCATATATATTGACGTTGTTCGGCTCTTGCCATCGGTGCGTCAGCATACAGCTTATTTTGACGATATCGATCATCTAGATATTCTGAAATTACGGTAGCTGAAAATAGTTTTAGATTTTGTTCAATCAGCATGGGTAATTGATTGTAGGGATTAAGATCAGCGAGATCTTCATCTTCATGATCTGTGATAATTAGATGATATTTGATTTGCTTTTCAGCTAATAAGAAACGAATCCAATGTGAGCGGAAATCATCTGCATGACTATACAACGTAATGCCTTGAATAGGCGTATTTTCAACCGATGACATATCACAAAACTAATTATATAAACGTTTTAGCATACTAAAAAAATCATACAAAAGCATCTTTGAATTCTTTTGTTTAATCTAAAATAAAAAACCTCGGAAAAATCCGAGGTTTTTGTCCAATTCGTAAAACGATTAACGTTTAGAGAATTGAGGACGTTTACGAGCTTTACGTAAACCAAGTTTCTTACGTTCAACTTCACGAGCATCACGAGTAACGAAGCCAGCTTGACGAAGAGCAGGTTTTAAAGTTTCGTCAGCAGCGATCAATGCACGAGTAATACCGTGACGGATAGCGCCAGCTTGACCACCAATACCACCACCTTTAACAGTGATGTAAAGGTCATATTTTTCAGTTACTTCTAAAAGCTCTAAAGGCTGACGCACAACCATACGAGCAGTTTCACGACCGAAATATTGCTCTAAAGTACGATTGTTGATTACGAGTTTACCTGTACCAGCTGATAAGAAAACACGTGCAGTTGCGGTCTTACGGCGACCTGTACCATAGTTTGTAGCCATGTGCTGTATCCCTTAGATGTCCAAAACTTGTGGCTGTTGAGCTGTGTGAGGATGCTCAGCACCAGCATACACTTTCATTTTCTTGATCATAGCATAACCAAGAGGACCTTTTGGCAACATACCTTTTACAGCGCGTTGGAAAATTTCTTCTGGTTTGTGAGCAACTAACTTTTCGAAGTTAGTTTCACGGATACCACCAGGGAAACCAGTGTGGCGATAATATTTTTTATCTAGAGACTTGTTACCAGTTACTTGAACTTGTTCAGCATTGATAACAACGATGTAATCACCAGTGTCAACGTGAGGAGTATAAGAAGTTTTGTGCTTACCGCGTAAACGACGAGCGATTTCAGTCGCAAGGCGACCTAAAGTTTTGCCAGAAGCATCAACAACGTACCAGTCGTGTTGAACTTCAGCTGGCTTAGCGCTGAGAGTTTTCATTAACCACTACCTATTATAGTTGGTTTGAGCAAGGAATCGCCCAAACAAAAGGAGACCGAATTCTACATGAATTAATTGATCATCACAACAATAATCCTTTGGAAATGTCATATTTTGTGAATATTCGACCAGTTTTGTAATGTTCTTAAAATTAAGTGTCAGAAACGAATTTTAGCTTGTTAGGGACTCAAAACTGCCCTATTATTTTTATACCAAATATTTAAAAAATAGAAGTACTTATATGTTTTTTGGGGGAATTTGATGGACTCGTCGTTTTTTTTAAAAATTGCCATAGCTGTCTTGCTTTTACAGTTAAGCATAACCCAAACACATGCTCGGAAGCTCTATAAATGGGTGGATAGAAATAGTATTACAAATTATTCAGAATTTCAGCCGAAGGAAGGGTCGACACGCAAACTTGAGGTTTTGGAAAGTCGTGGTAATGAACATGTTGATCCGATGATGGCTGTCACAGCTGAAATGAAACCTATCGAAATTCCAGTTGATCCGATGAATCTTCAGGGAACATCGAGTTCAGCTGCTGCAACTCAAACAGTGAAACCTTCGACTCAAACTGTTGTGAAACAAGGAGTGCTTGCTGCTCAGCCTTATACAACTCCAATGAGCAGCACAGTTGTATCAAATGTAATTCAGAAGAAAGAATCACAGACTGAGCTTGCTCAACAAACTAACGATAAAAAAGAAACTCCGATTAATCCTGTGGCTGATAAAGCTGCAAGTACTGTAGTTGTGACTGAGAAAACTGCGAATACAACGATCACTATTGAGAAAAAGGAAAAGCCACAAGCAATCGTGGTTGCTCAACCTGAGAAAAAAGATAAGCCTAAAATTAATCCATGGACGAGAACACCAACTTTCTCACCTTCTAACTTAGTGCCATCTAATTTGCCAAAAGTAAAAGTGCCTTAAATTTTGCTCAAATTATTTTTGATATTTCACTGAGTACCAAAAATAAAGCAAATGCACTCAATCAAAATTTAATAGCGGTATATAATAGTTAGCATTGAAATCAAGTTAGGTCTGTAAGATGCTGCCGTTATATGTCACGTCAGGTGAGCCAGCTGGCATCGGTCCTGATATTTGTCTTAATTTGGCAAATAGACAAGATTTGCGTCCCGTTGTCGTTTTAGCTGATATAGATATGTTGAAACAGCGGATAGAACAACTCGGGCTTGAGGTTGAATTAGTTCTATACTCAGGTCAGACTGAACCGAGTTTGAATGGTCAATTATACGTCGAGCATATTGCTCTTGCTAAACCTGTCATTTTAGGCTGTTTAGATGCCGAGAATGCTTCTTATGTATTAGAACAACTTCATCGTTCAGCTGATTATGCCTTGTCTGGAAAAAGCGTAGGTGTTGCGACAGCTCCTGTACAAAAGTCGATTATCAATGATGCAGGAATTGTCTTTAGTGGACATACTGAATATTACCAAGAGTTTGCTCACGTTGATCGTGTTGTGATGATGTTAGCAACTAAAACCTTACGTGTAGCATTGGCGACAACGCATTTGCCATTACGTGATGTTCCAGATGCTATTACTCAAGAGCGATTGCATCAAGTCATTGATATTTTGATTCATGATTTAAAAACAAAATTTAAAATTAACCAACCACGTATTTTGGTATGCGGGTTGAATCCTCATGCAGGTGAAGATGGTTATTTAGGACGTGAAGAGATTGATGTGATCAATCCTGTTTTGGAAGAGTATCGTGTTCAAGGTGTCCAAATGAGTCTGAGCTTACCAGCAGATACTTTGTTTACCTCTGAAAATTTAAAAGATGCGGATGCAGTTTTAGCCATGTATCACGATCAAGGTTTACCTGTGCTAAAATCACAGGGCTTTGGTGAAGCAGTCAATATTACTTTAGGCTTGCCATTTATTCGAACTTCGGTTGATCATGGTACAGCACTTTCTCTTGCTGGTACTGGGCAAGCAAAAGCGTCTAGCTTGCATGTCGCAGTTGATTTAGCACTTGATCTCGCTCGTGATTGATTAACGAGCCAATTATTCGCATTGGAATTATTATGTATCAAATTAATGCCCTAAACCCTAAAGATGAAGGGCATCAGGCTCGAAAACGTTTTGGTCAAAACTTTTTACATGATCAACGTGTGATTGCCAAAATTGTACGCTCAGTGAATCCTCGTGCGGGCGACAATATAGTTGAAATTGGTCCAGGTTTAGCGGCTTTAACTTCTCCATTGATCGGTGAGTGCGATGCTTTAACCGTAGTCGAACTTGACCGAGATTTGGCAGCAGGTTTACCTGGTCGAGTACCACATCCTGAGCGACTCACTATTGTTGAAGCAGATGCTTTGAAATATGACTTTACCCAATTATTCCAAGAAGGGCGTCCGCTCCGCGTAGTAGGGAACTTGCCGTACAATATTTCAACGCCATTGCTTTTTCATCTCTTAGAGTTTGGCGATAAAGTCAAAGACATGCATTTTATGCTGCAGAAAGAAGTAGTGGATCGTATTACTGCCGAACCAAACACCAAAGAATATGGACGTTTATCTGTAATGATTCAGTATTACTGTAAACCAACGTTCTTATTTGAAGTGCCACCAGGTTCCTTTAACCCACCACCTAAAGTGACTTCAGCCGTGTTTCGTTTGGAGCCTTATGAGACGAAGCCAATTATTGCAAAAAATGAAAAAGCTTTGGCTCGCTTAGTTGGGCACGTCTTTACACAACGTCGTAAAACATTGCGTAATAGTTTGAAAGGTATGTTGGCTGAAGACGGCTTTGAGAAAGCTGGTGTAGATCCGATGGCTCGTCCTGAAACATTAAGTTTGGCTGACTTTGTGGCTTTATCTGACCAAATGGTGTCTTGATGTCTAAACGCTATAACTATGTGATTGGTGATGTGCAGGGTTGTTTTGAAGCATTAAAAGCACTTTTAAAAGAGATCCGTTTCGATCCTGATCAGGATTTTCTTTGGTTCGCTGGTGATTTGGTCGCGCGTGGTGAAAACTCGGTCGGTGTATTGCGTTTCGTCAAAAAACTTGCTGATCGTGGTGCTGCTGCTACTGTATTAGGCAATCATGATCTGACCTTGATTGCCTGTGCACGTGGGTTTAAGAAAATCAAAGACAAAGATCGGACTCAAGATGTAATTGATGCGATTGATGGTGATGAACTCATCGATTGGTTGCGTAAACAGCCATTAAGTTTGTCGCCAAATGACACTACGCTTATTACCCATGCTGGGATTCCCCATATTTGGTCAGCTGAAAAAACTGTGGAGCTTGCTCAAGAGGTGCAACACGCTGTCGGACATGAAGATCTGTGCGTTTTGGATGCTTTTCTGCGGGAAATGTATGGAGAGCAACCTGATTTGTGGACTGATGAATTATCGGGTGCTGAGCGTTTACGATGTATTACCAATTATCTGACTCGTATGCGTTTAACGGATATTGATGGACGTTTAGAGTTTAAATTTAAAGATGCTTTAGATGCTCCAATGCCTGAAGGGTTTAAGCCTTGGTTTGAATATGAGAGTTTGGCTGCGAAAACACACCATATTATTTTTGGGCATTGGGCAGCTTTACAGGGAAAAACAATTAACGCCAACATTCAGAATGTAGATGGTGGTTGTGTTTGGGGGCAGCGGTTGCTTGCATATCGTTTAGAAGATCAGCAGATCTTTGCGATAGATAATCCAATACAATAGTTTTTCTATATTTTATAAAATGCCCAGTATTTATCCGATATTGGGCATTTGTTGTTATGGTTTGTCAAAAAACTGTCACATCCTGATCATTAAAGTGTCAAAAAATATTTATAAGCTTTAAAGCATGAAAATAACGACACAAATGGATGGCGATATGCAAAGTACATACGCGACATCTCTTTTAGAGCAAGAACAGTTTCCTGAAAGCTTTAAGTTTTACTTTAAAAGGAAGCAACTTAAAAACAAACAAGATGAATTGTCTGAACTTCGAGATTTAGTTCGCCCACGTTTAAGAATCGCAATCGTTACTGAAACTTGGCCACCAGAAATTAATGGTGTCGCGATCTCGATGATGCAATTGTGTCAAGGATTACAAAGATTAGGGCATAAAATTTTATTGGTACGCCCGATCCAAAAAGAAGTATGTACAGAATTTCACCCTGATCAAGAGTGCTTAGTGCTGTCACAACCTGTACCCAAATACCCAAGTGTTCAGTTCGGTTGGCCACAATATCTTAAAGTTTTCAAAGCTTTTGAAAATTTCGCGCCAGATGTTGTGCATATCGTGACAGAGGGGCCATTAGGTTTAACAGCCTTACAAGCTGCGAAAAGTAAAAAAATTGCAGTCTCAAGTGGATTTCATTCAGCTTTCCATGATTTTAGTCGTTTTTTTGATTTGGCTTTTTTAGTCAAACCCATCCAGCGATATCTAACATGGTTTCATAACAGTACTGACGTAACCTGTGTCCCTAGCCAATTTACTGAACAAGCATTACGCAGTTTTGGTGTGACATGTCCGTTGGTTGTGGTTGGTCGTGGAGTGGATGTAGAAAAATTTTCGCCCAAGCATCGATCTCAAAAACTACGTCAAAGTTGGGGGGCTGATACAGATACTCGCGTGA
The DNA here is from genome assembly GCF_001767535.1 of Acinetobacter sp. GWC1_38_13. NCBI lineage: Bacteria > Pseudomonadati > Pseudomonadota > Gammaproteobacteria > Moraxellales > Moraxellaceae > Acinetobacter > Acinetobacter sp. GWC1_38_13. Next base: position 7,315 of record NZ_MELG01000005.1, read on the forward strand.
TGCTATATGTGGGTCGTTTATCTCCAGAAAAAGAAGTAGATGTTCTCATTAAGAGCTTTCATGCATTACAAGCTCATCAAGGTCACAATATTAAGTTTGTGGTCGTTGGCGATGGTCCTGATCGTGTCCGTCTAACAAAATTAGCAAATTCAAAAGATATTATTTTTACTGGCAATTTGAGTGGACATGATCTTGCTGCAGCTTACGCAAGTGCTGATGTTTTTACCTTCGCAAGTCAGGCGGATACCTTTGGAAATGTAGTTTTAGAAGCGATTGCAAGTGGTCTAGCCGTTGTTGCTTATGATTATGTTTGTGCTCATCAGCACGTCAAACATGGTCAGACTGGGTGGCTAACACCTTTGGGAAACACAACTGAATTTGTTGAATTAATCTGTAATTTACCTGCGATAACGCAATTGAGAGCAATGGGACAACTGGCGAGTGAAAGTGTTCAGTCGAATAGCTGGCAGTATCCCGTACAACAATTAGAACAAGCACTGTATCAGGTCGCGAAGGAGTCTCCCATGACCGTGACCTAAGCAATTCTCATTAAGAGGAGAAAAAATATGAAATTTGAAAATGCAAAAATAAAAATGCTCGATCTCGATTTAAAAGGCTGTGTTTACCTTAACCATCTATCACAGTCACAACGTATTGCACTATTTTTTAAAACGATTAGTCGTTTGGGAGATGGACCATTTTGGTATGTCATGTTGTTGTCTGTTTGGACAATGCAGGGTTTGGCATACGGTCTGAATATACTCTATCTCGTTGTGATGGGCTCTATAGGGACACTCATTTATAAATTCTTGAAAAATAAAACGACCCGTCCTCGACCTTATCAAGTACATCAGGTGATTGTACTAGGTGAGCGACCTTTAGATCATTTTAGCTTTCCTTCGGGGCACACTTTGCACGCAGTGATGGTGACAATCACATTAGGTTATATACAACCACTTTTACTCATTCTGATGTTGCCGTTTACCATACTGGTCGCTTTATCTCGTATGGTGCTTGGTCTGCATTATCCGAGTGATGTGATTGTTGGTGCGATCATTGGTGCATCGGTAGCTAGCACAATTATCTTACTCGCGCCAAGTTTTAACGTGATTTTGTGATGTTTTTGATGGTCATCACTATCTCTTAAAACACATCATTTGTTAAAGTACGTTCAATAATCACATTCTATTAGGTTAACTCATGGGTTTACGTTGGACAGATACGATTGATATTGCGATTGAACTCACTGAAGCACATCCAGATGTGGATCCACAATGGATTCGTTTTACTGATTTACATGCATGGGTTTGCGCATTACCAGACTTTAGCGATGATCCGAATAAATCGACAGAAGGTTTGCTTGAAGCCATTCAAATGGCTTGGTTAGACGAAGTTCGTTAAAAATTTATCAGAAATCTCAGAACTTTTAGATATTCAAGCTGATTATTAACGATTACATCGGTATAATGCGGCAAATTTTTTTAGTTTACACATAATAGGAGTCAATCATGGCGATTGAACGTACTTTATCTATCGTAAAACCAGATGCAGTTTCTAAAAACCACATCGGTGACATTTTTGCTCGTTTCGAAAAAGCGGGTTTGAAAATCATTGCGACTAAAATGAAACACCTTTCTCAAGCTGATGCTGAAGGTTTTTATGCAGAGCACAAAGAGCGTGGTTTCTTTGGTGATTTAGTTGCTTTCATGACTTCTGGTCCAGTTGTTGTATCAGTTCTTGAAGGTGAAAATGCAGTTCTTGCTCACCGCGAAATCTTAGGTGCTACAAACCCTAAAGAAGCTGCTCCAGGTACGATTCGTGCTGACTTCGCTGTAAGCATTGATGAAAATGCTGCTCACGGTTCTGACTCAGTAGCTTCTGCTGAGCGTGAAATCGCTTACTTCTTTGCTGATAACGAGATTTGCCCACGCACTCGTTAATCCAAAGTATTCAAGCCAGATAAGTGGTATACTACTTATCTGGTTTTTTGTTTTTTATAGATTGAATTGTGTGGATAATGCACAATATTTTCTAGTGCTGATATCGTTTAGGTAAATATACATGAGTTCTGCAGTGGTCGTTTCATCAGAAAATTTGGATGAAAAACAACAGTCTGTTTCTACATCTGTCGTCCAAGCTGCCGATAAAAAAGTAAATTTACTTGGCATGTCACGTACAGAATTAGAAGCCTTTTTTGAAGAATTAGGTGAAAAGAAGTTTCGCGCTGGTCAAGTGATGAAATGGATTCATCAATATTTTGTTACTGATTTTGCTGAGATGACCAATATCTCGGGCAAACTTCGCGAAAAATTAGAAAAAATTTGTGAAATCAAAGCTCCTGAAGTTGTACACCGTAATTATTCTAAAGACGGCACTCGTAAATGGGTTTTCCGTGTAGGAGATGGTGCGGGGTCTTTAGTTGAGACTGTACTCATTCCAGCAGAAGATAAAACGGGTGCGCGTAAAACACTTTGTATTTCATCTCAGGTTGGATGTGCGCTTGATTGTTCATTCTGTTCAACGGGTAAACAAGGTTTCCAACGTGACTTAACACCTGCTGAAATTATTGGTCAGCTTTGGATGGCAAATTATTCTTATATGGAAGATGTGCCTGTAGCTGAGCGCGAAAGAACTGTAACTAATGTCGTAATGATGGGTATGGGTGAGCCATTACTCAATTATGATGCGGTGTTGAGTTCTATGCAGTTAATGCTAGATGATTTCGCTTATGGTATGTCTAAACGTCGTGTAACTCTATCGACCTCTGGTGTAGTACCGAAGATTGACCAACTCGCACAAGATATTGATGTTGCTTTGGCAATTTCTTTACATGCGCCAAATGATGAGTTGCGTAACGAGTTAGTGCCAATTAATAAAAAATACCCATTAGCACAGTTAATCGCTGCTTGTCAGCGCTATTTAGCCAAAGATGGTAATGAAAGCGCACGTCGTCATGTCACGATTGAATATGTCATGCTTGAAGGTGTTAATGATCAGCCTGAGCATGCTCAACAATTATTAAAATTATTAAAAAATCTACCAAGTAAAATCAACCTGATTCCATTTAATCCATTTCCGCATGCGCCATATGGACGTTCAAGCAGAAATCGTATTATTGCATTCCAAAAAACTTTGTCTGATGCAGGATTTGTGTGTACGATTCGTCAGACACGTGGTGATGATATTGATGCAGCATGTGGTCAATTGGTTGGGCAAGTTGCAGACCGAACTCGCCGTGCAGAACAATGGAAAAAGAAAGTGGCGCAAAGACAAGAAATATTGCGCACACAAGGATAATCTTAGGGGAAAAGCGTTGAATACAACTCGACTAAAAACGATTTTAGCTACTACTGTTGTGTTTACTGTATTAGGTTTGACTGCCTGCCAATCAACAACGTTAAGAAAAGATCCAGAAAAGGCAGTACAAGTCCGAACTCAACTCGCTGCTGAATATATTCGAACACGTGATTTGGATTCAGCGAAACGTTCCCTTGATCAAGCTTTAAAAATTGATCCACGTGATGCTACTGCCAATATGATGATGGGTGTTTTGTTGCAACAAGAAGGCAGTAAACCAAACATGGAGAAAGCAGAAGCTTATTTTAAGCGAGCAATCTCTTCAGAACCCGATAATGCCCAAGCTCGTAATAATTACGGTACATATTTGTATCAAATGCAACGTTATAATGAGGCGATTGAGCAATTTACCGTTGCAGGTGCGACGTTAGGTTACGAACAGCGTTACCAATCGTTGGAAAACTTGGGTCGAATCTATTTAAAACTGGGTGATGTTGCGAATGCTGAAAAATCATTCAAGCAAGCCTTACAAGCAAATCGAAATTCGACAATTTCAATGTTAGAGTTGTCCGAAATTTTCTATTTGCAACAAAATAATAGAGATGCATCGCAACTTTATGAACAATACGTTCGTAATGTCGGGCAGAAAAATCAAGGTGCTCGTGCACTTTGGATCGGTATACGCATTGCTCGAGCGAATGCGGATCAATTAGGAATGCAAGTATTAGTGAATCAAATGCGTGCTTTATTTCCTGATAGTCCAGAATATCAACGTTATTTGCAATTACAGTACAGTACTGAGGCCGTATGGAAATAAATCCAAATTCACATCAGCCAACTGGCTCAACCTCACCTTCGTCTACGTTAGGAAATATTCAACGACCAGGTGAGTATTTGCGTCAAATTCGTATTGCACAAAAGAAAGAACTTGAAGAGATTGCAAACGTTTTGAATATGCCTGTTAAAACGTTAACGGCATTAGAGCAAGATGATTATAAATCATTGCCAGAAGCAACTTTCATCAAAGGTTACTATCGTGCGTATGCCAAATGCTTAAATGCAGATGCCAGTGTGATCATTCAACGTTTTGATGAAATCTACGCAAACGATACAGGCTTAAAAGCAAATCATGCTTTGAATAACTCTCCAATTAAAATTATGGGGAAACTTTCAGGCTCTAAAAGTGTACGTAATCGTAAATGGCTAAAACGTTTATCGATTTTAGTTGCTGTACTTGTTTTGGGGTGGCTGGCTGTAATGGCTGTACAGAACTGGACCTCAAGTCAAAAAGATGAAGTTGATGTACCAAAAGTGACGAATTCAGATGTCGAAATTCTTCCAATGGGCAATACCGTAACTACATCAGGTGATCAGTTGGTGCTTGGTTTTAGTCGTCCAACATCAGTTCATATTGTTGATGCGACTGGTAAAGTATTGGCAACAGGTCGTCAATCATCTACATTGACACTCAGTGGTGAGTCACCATTCCAAATACGTTTGGATGATGCAACTGCTGTGTCATTGAGTTTAAACCAAGAGCAAATCTCCTTATCTCCATACACCGTTAATGGAAAAGCAGAATTCCGTTTGTCTCGTTAATGCCAATTAGAGTAGAGCTATACGATGATCGTGAACCCAATTAAGCGCCGCCCGACACGAAAAATTCGTGTTGGTTCGGTGTATGTCGGTGGTGATGCGCCGATCAGTGTTCAAAGTATGACAAATACAGAAACTTGTGATGTCGATGCCACAGTTGCACAAATTCAGCGTTGTGTAGATGCTGGTGCCGATATCATGCGTGTTTCAGTGCCATCTATGGAGGCTGCTGAAGCTTTCGGTGCGATTAGAAAACGCGTTTCGGTTCCTTTAGTTGCTGATATTCATTTTGACCATCGTATTGCTTTGGCTGTCGCGGATTATGGGGCAGATTGTCTTCGTATCAATCCAGGTAATATTGGCTCAGATCAAAAAGTGCGTGAAGTCGTTGCTGCTGCAAAACATCATGGCATTTCAATTCGTATCGGGGTGAATGCAGGTTCTTTAGAGAAAGATCTGCAAGTCAAATATGGCGAACCAACGGGTCAGGCATTGCTTGAGTCTGCGATGCGTCATATTGATATCTTAGATCGTTTAGACTTTCATGAATTTAAGGTTAGTGTAAAAGCATCGAATGTATTTTTAACTATGGATGCTTACCGTTTATTATCACAACAAATTGATAATCCTCTGCATCTTGGTGTGACTGAAGCAGGCATCTATCGTACTGGAACGGTGAAATCAGCAATTGCACTTGGTGGGTTACTGATGGAAGGCATCGGCGATACCATGCGTATCTCGCTAGCTGCAGAACCAGAAGATGAAATTAAAATTGGTTTTGATATTTTAAAATCATTAGGTTTACGTTCGAATGGTATTAATTTCATTGCGTGTCCAAGTTGTTCACGTCAAGAATTTAATGTTATTCAAGTGATGCAAGCATTGGAAGAGCGTTTGGAAGATATCCGCACACCAATGGATGTATCTGTGATTGGCTGTAAAGTCAACGGACCAGGGGAAGCTAAAGAAGCTGATATTGGTGTCGTTGGTGCGTCGCCGCGTTCACTTGTTTATCGCAATGGTGAAAAAAGCCATTTGATTGATACAAATCAGTTGGTTGATGAAATCGAGTCGATGGTTCGTCAACGTGTTCAAGAGCTTGAAGAAGCAAAATCTAAAGAAATTATTCGTAGTTCATCATGAGTTCAATTGTCGCTATTAAAGGTTTTAATGACACCCTTCCATCGCAAACAGCGGCATGGAGAAGTCTGGAACAACAACTTGCATCTTTGATGGATGCTTACGGTTATCAGCAAATTCGTTTACCTATTGTCGAGCAAACTGGTTTATTTAAGCGCGCGATTGGCGATGCAACGGATATCGTTGAAAAAGAAATGTATACCTTTTTTGATAAAGGTAATCCACCTGAATCATTAACCTTACGTCCTGAAGGTACTGCAGGTTGTGTGCGTGCAATGTTGGAACATAACTTACTTCGTGGGGCAACTCCACGTGTATGGTATGTCGGTCCAATGTTCCGCTATGAAAAACCACAAAAAGGTCGCTATCGTCAGTTCCACCAATTTGGTGTCGAAACTTTTGGTGTGGCGACACCAGATATTGATGCTGAAATCATCCTTATGACGGCGCGTTTGTGGAATCGTATGGGTGTCGCGGATAAAGTTCAACTTGAGTTAAACACTTTAGGCGAAACTGATGAGCGTACAGAATATCGTAATGCATTGGTTGCCTTTCTCAATGAGCATAAAGATGCATTAGATGAGGATTCACAGCGTCGTTTGACTACGAATCCGCTTCGTATCCTAGATTCTAAAATTGAATCGACACAAAAAATTCTAGAAAATGCACCGAAGCTACATGATTTCTTGAAAGAAGACTCATTAAACCATTTCAACCAATTACAGCAATATTTAACAGATGCTGGCATTCAGTTTGTTATTAATCAAAAGTTAGTACGTGGTTTAGACTACTACAACAAAACTGTATTTGAATGGACAACAACCATGTTGGGTTCACAAGGTACAGTATGTGCTGGTGGTCGTTATGATGGTCTAGTTGGACAACTCAAAGGTAAAGCAGATCAATCGGTTCCTGCAGTCGGCTTTGCGATGGGAATGGAGCGTTTGCTACTTTTACTTGAGCAAGTTGAGCAAGCTAAACCAGTTCGTGATTGCGAAGTGTTCTTGTTGGCTGAGCCTGCTTACCAAGCGAAAGCATTGGTATTGGCTGAACAAGTCCGTGATCAGTTAGAAGCAGTCAACAGTTCGATTCGTTTCAAAACGGGTTCTCAGGGCAGCATGAAGAGCCAAATGAAAAAAGCGGATCAATCTGGCGCGATCTATGCGGTGATTTTAGGTGAGCGTGAGTGGGAATCACAACAACTTCTGGTTAAAGAGCTTGCGACAGGGGAACAATCTCAAGTTGCGGTCACTGAATTGACAGCATTTTTGCTCGAAAAATTTAAACAATAAATTGCACAATATTTAGGAAAAGGACAATCACATGAGCTTAAGTGATGAAGAACAACTCGACAGTTTAAAGTCGTTTGCCAAAAAATATGGTTCTGCCATGATTAGCGGAATTCTCATTGCCTTGATTGCCTTTTTTGGTTGGGAATATTGGCAAAAAAAGAATTTGGCTGAATCACAGAATCAAACAGCTAAAGTCCAAAAGCTCATGGACGAAGCTAAAGCGGTTGCGGGTCAACCCAATGCTTTTGCGACGGTATCAGAAGCTGCTGATAAGATTGTGAAAGATGATGCTGATTCAGTGCAAGCAATTCAGACGCAATTCATTTTGGCTAAGCTGGCATATGAAAAACAAGATTATGCCGCAGCTGAAAAAGCATTAAAGAAAGTCGAAAACTCAAAAGTTAAAGATGCGGGTTTAATGCAAATTGTGAAAATACGTTTAGCTGATTCTCAATTGGCTCAGAAAAAATATGATGAGGCTCTAAAAACCTTATCTAATGTTTCTGAACCTGCTTTTAAAGCAACAGTAGATGAGTTGCGTGGCGATATTTATGTTGCTAAAAAAGATGTTGAATCTGCACGTAAGGCGTATCAAAGTGCATGGAATAATGTACTTGAACGTAAGCAAGAACGTCAGCTTTTACAAATTAAACTCGAAAGTGTTGGCGTTTTAGTAGATGATCCTGATTTTGAACGCCCAATCTTAGATACTAAAGTGGATGAGTCTTAATGCAGAATATACTAAAACTCCCTTTGGCAATTGCAGTTGCTTCAGCCTTATTGGTTGGATGTTCGAGCAACAAAGTTAAAGAAGCAAAACCGAATCCTTTGCCAAAAATACAGCAACAACAAAGTCTTAACCTTGTATTTTCGCAAAGTGTTTCTTCAACGAATGCTGCTGAAGCATTACGTTTGCAATTGGACACAGATAACGGTGTGATTTTTGCGATTGATCCAGACGGTCAGGTTTCTGCTTACAAAGGTAAAGATCGACTTTGGAAAAGTAAAATTACCAAACAAGAGCTAACTGCTGGCGTGGAAGCTGCTGAAGGCATCGTGATTATCGGCAACCGAAAAGGTCAATTATTTGCTCTTGATCAAATGACTGGCGAACAAAAATGGACAGCACAATTGTCTGGTGCCATTTTATCTCCATCATTAATCCAATCAGGGCGTGTGATTACGATTGCAAATGACGGTACTGTTTTTGCTCATGATGCAGTTACAGGGCAGCAAGTTTGGGCCTATAAATTACCAAATGTTCAATTCAGTTTACGTGGTCAACCAGCACCAGTGGCATTAGATGAGCGAACAGTTTTAGTCGCTTCTGCAAATGCTTATGTTTATGGCTTGGATGTAATTAGTGGAGTCCCACGTTTCCAACGCCGTGTTGCAATCAGTGAAGGGCGCTCAGACATCCAGCGTTTAATCGACATTGTTGGTGATCCTGTTGTTGCTGGTCAATATTTGGTTACAACAAGCTTCCAAGGTCAAGTCACTGTCACTGACTTAGCGACACAACGTGTGGTGTGGAGCGAGGATGCAAGTAGTACTAATCGTCCTGAAGTCGCAGAAGATAAAGTTTTCATCTCAACTGTTGATGGCAAATTAAATGCTTACAATTTAGCGACAGGTGAGTTGGTTTGGCAAAATGAAGAATTACTGAATCGCCAACTGAGTAACCCAGTTGTACTTGGTCAAAACCTTGTGGTTGGTGATCTAGATGGTGTTTTGCATTTGATTGATCCAGCGTCGGGTAAACTAGTTGGGCGTGCAAAAACCAGCGGTGAAGTGCAGTCCTTACGTGTCATCAATGACCAACTTTATGTGGCAACACGAAAAGGTGCATTAAGCATTTGGCAGAATCGTTAATTTTTCCTACGCTTGTGTTAAAATGTTTAATTAGCAGTTGCTAATAAAAGAATGATCGGGGTATTTGTGTATACAAAACCCCGAATTTTTATTGTGATTTTTTAAATCACCAAAATCTTCCATACTGTTTCTAGAATGCTGTCATCAACGATGGCTCGTCTGAATTAAGGTTAATTTATGAAACCCGTTATTGCGCTCATTGGTCGTCCAAACGTCGGAAAATCAACGCTATTTAACCAAATCACAAAAAGCCGTGATGCTTTGGTTGCTGACTTCGCTGGTTTAACTCGTGACCGCAAATATGGTGACGCGGTTTATCAAAACAAATCCTTTATTGTGGTTGATACAGGTGGTATCGGTGAAAATGAGGGTGGTATTGACTCTTACATGGCGGAGCAGTCAAAAACTGCGATCCATGAAGCTGATATTATTATCTTTGTTGTTGATGCACGTGCTGGACTTTTAGCATCAGATGAGCAAATTGCCCGTGAACTACGTACATTGGGTAAAAAAGTTTACTTAGTTGCTAACAAAGTTGATGGTGTACATGCTGAAGCAGCTCTTGTTGAGTTTTATAAGCTCGGTATGGGTGAACCGATGCAAGTTGCTGCGAGTCATGGTCGTGGTGTTCAGCAAATGCTTGAAGAGGTATTAGCTGAAGTACCTGAAGATGAGAATCCAGAAGAGCATAATAAAAATACAGGTTTACGTTTAGCCATTATTGGTCGTCCTAACGTTGGTAAATCAACATTGGTCAACCGCTTACTTGGTGAAGAACGTGTAGTTGCATTTGACCAACCAGGTACGACACGTGACTCGATTTATATCCCATTTGAACGAGATGGTCGTCAATATACGTTGATTGATACTGCAGGGGTGCGTCGTAAAGGTAAGGTTGATGAAATGATTGAGAAATTCTCAATCGTAAAAACTTTGCAAGCAATGAAAGATGCACATGTAGTTGTCGTTGTAGTTGATGCTCGTGAAGGGATTGTTGAACAAGATTTACATTTGATCGGTTATGCGCTTGAAGCGGGTCGTGCGATGGTGATTGCCATCAATAAATGGGACAACATGACCGAGTACGATCGTAAGCAATGTAAACTCGATGTTGAACGTCGTTTCGATTTCATTCCTTGGGCAAAGATTCATTTGATCTCAGCTTTACACGGTACAGGTGTAGGCGAATTATACCCATCTATTCATCGTGCCTATGAATCTTCAAATCTGAAAGTATCACCAGCTAAATTAACGCAAATTCTAAATGATGCGACTGAAGCACATCAGCCGCCTTCAATTGGTGGTCGTCGTATCAAAATGCGTTATGCGCATATGGGTGGACAAAATCCACCAACGATTGTGATTCACGGGAATAAAGTGGATAAGACACCTGCGGATTACCGTCGCTATTTAGAAAACGTGTTTCGTAAGGTTTATAAACTGGAAGGCACCCCTGTAAAAATCGATTTTAAAACTTCTGAAAATCCATTCGAAGGGCGTAAGTCTCAAGTGGATGAGCGCGTTGCAGCACGTAAGCGTCGTTATATTCAGAAATTCAAAAAGGCTGAAAAGAAATTTAAGCGATAATTTTTTGAGTGTCATCAAAACCCAAATTTTAATTTGGGTTTTTTTTATCAATAAGGACATGATCGATGAGTCAGCGTAAGATTGAATTACATGTTCAAACGTTAGATAACATTTTAGATTTACAGCAAAGCGATTTTTCTGATTTTCGCTCATTTAATGATTATAAAAAACAACAGATTAAGCAGTTTCGTAATCAATTACTATCACAACATCTCGGATGTGATCTTAGTGATTTAGATTTTGCCAAACACGAGCATGGTAAACCTTATTTAACTTCTCATATGCTCAACTTTAACCATTCACATAGCAAAAAAAGCTATGTGTTAGGACTAAGTGATCAAATTCTGGATATTGGTGTTGATCTCGAGGAATTGGAACGCAAAGTGCGTTTTGATGCTTTTGCTAAACATGCTTTTCATCCCAAAGAATATGAAATTTGGCAACAGTTGGATGAAGATAGGGAGTACTGGTTTAAAGTTTGGACGACCAAAGAAGCTGTTTTAAAAGCTTCGGGTCTGGGTATCCGTTTGGATCTGAATACTCTGAATACAAATGTACATCCAGAACAGCAGGGAGGTATGTGTTCACATCCTTTAATTGGAACATTTGGTTATCAGAACTTTTCGTTGAATCAAAAAATTATATTGACTATAGCTTGGCGAGCTGAACTCTCTTGTAGAGGTTTCCAGTTTCCTGATATTCAGGTAATTCAACATGACTAAATACTAATTTAAAAATGATCACCTACAAAAAATGCCAGTGATAACACTGGCATTTTTAATCTGTATTTGTGGAAAACTTTAAGGAATATGATCTTCTTCAAATTCAGGTTTAACTTGAACAATAAAATCTTGACGGTTAAGACCACGCCATAATGCAAATGCTGTTCCGATATAAATCGATGAATAGGTACCAACGAATACACCGACAAACATGGCAACAGAGAATAAATGCAGACCATCACCACCAACAAACATCATTGCTAGAACTACAAGTAACAATGTCATTGAGGTATGAATGGTACGACGTAAAGTTTCTGTTAATGCGATATCAACAATTTCACGTGGTGTCGCACCGCGAATCTTACGGAAATTTTCACGAATACGGTCTGAGACAACGATGTTATCGTTAAGTGAGAAACCCATTACCGCAAGAATCGCTGCAAGTACGCTTAAATCAAATTGCCATTGGAATAAAGCAAATGTACCAATAATGATGATGATATCGTGGAATAACGATAATACAGCACCCATCGCAAGTTTGAATTCAAAGCGAATCGTCACGTAGATCAACATCAGAATCATCGCAAGCGCTAATGCACCCGCAGAGCGAATGTATAGCTCATTACCGACTTGACCGCCTACAGCATCAACTTTATGTACTTCAGCAGCATTGTTTGGTAACTGCACTGCTTTAGTAATCGTTTCACTTAGGTCTGCTACGTTTAAATCTTCTTGTACTGGCATACGTACAATTAGGTCAGTATTACTTCCTAAAGTTTGTACAACAGCATCTTTAAATCCAGCACGATCTAATGCTTGTGAAACTTGAGCAGGTTGAACTGCCTGAGCATAATTCAACTCAGCTGATACACCGCCTGTAAAGTCTAAACCGAGGTTTAGACCTTTCGTCGCAATAAAAAAGATACTTACGATGGTCAGCAAGATTGAGAAGATTGCAGCAGGTTTTGCTATCTTCATAAATGGGATGATTTTTGCATCATCAGGACGACCGTATTGTTTTGAGTCTTGTTGAGTCAGATCAGTCATATGAATCTCCTTAAATGCTCAACTTAGTCAAATTACGGCGTTTGCCATAAATGAGTTGTACGATCGCACGTGTTACTGTAATCGCAGTAAACATCGAACATACGATACCAATCATAAGCGTCACAGCGAAGCCTTTAATAGGGCCTGTACCGATAGCGAATAAGATAAATGCAACAATAAACGTCGTTAAGTTCGAGTCAAAAATAGTGTTATAGGCTCGATCATAACCCGCAACAATGGCTTGTTTTGGAGAGGCACCCCACAGCATTTCTTCTCGTATTCGTTCACAGATCAGAACGTTTGCATCGACAGCCATACCGATACCAATCACGATACCTGCAATACCAGGAAGGGTAAGGGAAGCACCTAACCAAGACATAACAGTAAGAATCATCGCAAGGTTAAATACCAGAGCGAAATTCGCAATTACACCAAACAAACGGAAGAATACCACCATCCAGATTGCAACAAGAATGAAACCAATCTGAGTCGATAATACACCTGCATCAATATTTTCTTGACCGAGGCTAGGACCAACCACACGTTCTTCCACGAAGTACATTGGCGCAGCCAAGGCACCTGCACGAAGCATCAACGCCAGTTCAGCCGCCTCCTGTGGAGAGTCAAGCCCCGTGATACGGAACTGTGAACCCAAAACGGCCTGAATAGTTGCGGCATTGATCACAACAGATTCAGTATACGGTGTGCGGACTTCTGTTTGAGTACCTGTAGCTGGATCAGTGACATAGCTAATTTTTTGTTTATTTTCAATAAACAATACAGCCATACGTTTGCCAACAGCATTACGTGTTGCATCTGCCATGAGCTTACCGCCAGCAGTGTCTAACGTAATATTAACTTCTGCACCACCAGAGTCTTGGCTAAAACCAGAACTTGCATTTTGAACGCGTTCACCTGTCAAAATACGGTTACGATTTAACAGAAGCTGTCGGCCACTATCCAGTGATTCATAGGCAAATAATTCCGTGCCTGGAGGAAGCGGCTGACCATTATATTTTCCTGTATATGGGTCAATATATTGATCATTACTATCAGCAACCAAACGGAATTCTAAGTTTGCTGTACGACCTAAGACACGTTTTGCTTCAGCAGTATCTTGAACGCCAGGTAACTCAACCACGATACGGTTGCTACCCTGAGTTTGTACCAATGCTTCAGCAACACCTAACTCGTTAATACGATTACGTAGGGTCGTTAAGTTTTGATTCACCGCGTAAGATTGAATTTCTTGACGACGAACATCTGTATAGTTGAGTTTTAGTAAAGCACCATCTGTACTTGCTAGTGCTTGCTGTGTGAACTCATTGCCATTTCGACGTAAGAAATCTGCTGCTGCATCACGGTCAGTTGTATTGGCAAACTGAACAGTAATGGTATTGTTATTCAGTGCTAAATTATTAAATTTGATTTTGTTGTCACGAAATTGACGACGCAGATCAGTTGCCGATGTTTCCATACGTTGGCTAATCGCTTTATCCATGTCGACTTCGAGCAAGAAGTGTACACCACCGCGTAAGTCCAAACCGAGTTTCATCGGTTTTGCACCAATCTTTTGCAACCATTCAGGTGTGGTTGGCGCAAGGTTAAGTGCAACCACGTAGTCTTCACCTAAATCACGACGTAGCACTTCTTTCGCTTTTAATTGAGCTTCTGAAGTGTCTAAACGTAATAATGCCGCATTGTTGGTGAAACTATTATCATGGCTACTGATGTTGGCAGCTTTCAGAATCTGCTCAGCTTTTTGCACAACCGTTTGATCAATTTGTGTCCCTGCTTTTGCACCAGAAATTTGGACAGCAGGTTCATCAGGATACAGACTTGGAAGTGCATATAACGTACTGATCACGAGAACGACGAGAATCAGTAAATATTTCCATGCAGGGTAACGCATTCGTTTTCTTCTTAAATGAAAAAGTCGTGCTGAGGCACGACTATTTTATGATTAAAGGTTATTTAGTGTGCCTTCAGGTAATACTGAAATGACACTTGCACGTTGGATTTTTACTTCTACGCCACGGCTTAACTCAACAACAGCGAAGTCACCATCAAGCTTCGTGATTTTCCCCATTAAACCACCAGCAAAAACGATTTCACTTCCTACACCTAAGCTTTCGATCAAAGAACGGTGTTCTTTCGCACGTTTAGCTTGAGGTCTCCAGATCAAGAAATAGAAGATTGCAATAAAAACAGCAATCATCAATAAGTTTGCCATTAAGCTTGGGCCTTGAGCTGCTGCAGGAGCAGCGTGAGCGGTAGAAATGAAAAAGCTCATTTTAATTTCCTAATAAAAGATAAAGCGAAAAATTACGATTAAATTCCAATTCGTTTTGCAATGTACCTTGTCTTGCGTTTAGGCGCAAATCTTGATGCATTTACTTATACATTAATCTTCAGGGCAGGGTGGAACCTCTAAACCACGACGGGCATAAAAGTCCTGAACATACTCGTCAAACGTACCATTATCTAAAGCATCACGCATGCCTTGAGTAAGGCGTTGGTAATAACGTAAGTTATGAATCGTACCGAGCATCGATGCCAACATCTCACCGCACTTCTCTAAATGATATAAATAAGCACGAGTAAAGTTTTTACAAGTGTAACAGTCGCAATGAGGGTCTAAAGGTCCTTTATCATGACGATATTTGCTATTACGAATTCTTACCAGACCATCAGTGACAAAATAATGACCATTACGTGCATTACGGGTAGGCATTACGCAGTCAAACATATCAACACCGCGACGAACCGCTTCAACGATATCTTCTGGCTTACCTACACCCATCAAATAGCGAGGTTTATCCTGAGGCATTTTGTTTGGTAAATAATCAAGAACTTTGATCATTTCCTCTTTAGGTTCACCTACAGAGAGACCTCCGATCGCATAACCATCGAAACCGACTTCGAGTAAGCCTGCAAGAGATTCATCACGCAAATCCTCGTACATACCACCTTGGATGATGCCGAATAATGCATTTTTATTCTTAAGTTCATCGTGGTGGTGGGTTTTACAACGTTTTGCCCAACGTAAAGAAAGCTGTAATGATTTCTGAGCTTCTTCATGTGTTGCTGGATAAGGTGTGCATTCGTCAAAAATCATCACGATGTCTGAATTTAAGACGTGCTGAATTTCCATCGAAATTTCAGGAGATAAGAAAACTTTTGAACCGTCAATTGGAGAGCGGAAAGTCACGCCTTCCTCTTTGATTTTACGCATTGCACCCAAGCTAAATACTTGGAAACCACCAGAGTCAGTCAAAATTGGTTTATCCCATTGAATAAACTCGTGCAGACCGCCGTGCTCTTTAATCACTTCTAAGCCAGGGCGTAAATATAAATGGAAGGTGTTACCCAAAATAATTTGTGCTTGAATCTCTTCAATATCACGAGGCAACATGCCTTTTACAGTACCGTAAGTACCAACGGGCATAAATACAGGTGTCTCAACAACACCATGTTCTAAAGTGAGTCGACCACGACGGGCGCGCCCCGACTGACTTAATTTTTCAAATTGCATGACACCAATCCATCAAGGCGAAAAAACAGTTCGCTGATCAAAAACGGCTATTTTCCTTGATTATGGTGTGTAGTTCTACTACTAAATGTAGCTATAGAGAAAAAATAAAAAAGCCATTTCAAGATAAAGCTGAAATTGGCTTTTAAATGTTTAAATTTACTTTTAAAAATTTGGTCTATAGTCAAAATTATCAGTCGCTAAATTATCTTTGAAAGGACGAATTTCTTTCTTGGATAATGTCATTGTATTGATCAAATTATTTGGGAAAATCTGGATGTGATTGTTGAATAACTCAACATTACGGTTAAAGATCGTAATAGCAGCACCGACATTTTCATTTTGCTCCTGAATATCATCCATCATTTTGCTGTACAGCGTATCTGCTTTCAGCTCAGGATAATTTTCAACAACAACGTTGAGGCTGCGAATGAGTTCTTTGCTCATTTTTTCGATGCTTTGTAGTTGAGAAATATCAGTATCATTAACATTTAAATTAAGGATTTGCTGACGAAGCTCAGTTACTTTTTCTAATGTTGATTTTTCAAACTCAGTGTAACGGCTCAAGGTCGTTTCTAAAGATTCAAGCGTTTTAACTTTTTGACGTTCAAAATTAGCCACTTCTGACCACGCACGTTTGGTCGCATTAAAGTAGCGTACAATCGTATTGCGAATATGAATGCCCCATACAATCAAAAGAACAAAAATCCCCAAGAAAATAATTAAACCAGTCATGATTACCTCGTTATTGTTGCCTTAATGGAACAGCGTATATTCCATTTATCTTTGTTCTAAAAAGATTTATCGGCTATTTATTGAATTAAATTAAGCATCAATTGTTGGAAACGCTGATATTCAGGCATCGTCATGGTTCGTAAATGACCTCTCAATGCTGGTATATCGTGGATTGCATCATGTTTACTCGTGATTCGGAAAAGATCTTGTTCACCGAGATAACATAAAATCTGTTCTTCATGATGATAAATTAAATCACCTGAAAAATGTTCAAAAAAATCATGTAACTTGAGTGTCAAACTTGGGCTAATACTTTTTGCAAGTTGATGCTGATCTAGACCAAAAATATTGAGTTTCTGATTAATTAAAATATCACTGCTTTGCCATGAGCGAGTATACGGTTCAAAAAAACGAGAGCGCTGATCACTAACAGCAATGCCCAAATTCGGCATTTGAAAAACAAAAGCACCCCATAAATCTTTATGGATTTCTTTGACGATTTTTTTATCGCTATTGCCATCTTGCAAAATTGGCATTTCAGTTACGTAATGGTATTTAAAAATCAGGACTTGATGTTTAGTCGTTCCATCGTCCCAAACGGTAGAAGCATAATGTGTAATTTCATTTGATTCAGTTCCACGATTAAACAGTGGGAAAGATTGCTTCAATTTACTTATTACAAGTAATGGTTGCGCCTGAATCGGAAGATAAGCAGGGAGTTGTTGGAAGTTCAGACCATAACGAAGTTGAATCATTCTTTGTTCTAAATATTCAATCACTTGTTCAAGTGGTTGTTTTGACTCATAAAGCAGATAAGCAAGAAAACCTGTCAAAAAAGCACCCAAAAAACTCCAAATAAATTGTAGATGGGGGTGTAGAAAATATCCAAAGATTAAAGTACTTAGACTAATTGTTGCCAATAAATAAGGCAAAATATTAAAAAAACGCAGGCTGTGATCTTCACGCCACGGATGCAAGGCATCTAATAATGCTTGATCCGTGTGTGATGATTGTCCCGCTTCCCACAGCCGAGCGATATTGCGAAAAACTTGAGCATTTTTTTTACGTCTTATATGTAATGCTTGTTGTACTGTATCGATCGGCATAAGCGTATTTAAATCAAACGATTAATTTGTCTATTAGCATAGCATCACCGTAGCTAAAGAAACGATAACGTTCTTTAACTGCATGCTCATAAGCCGACAAAATGTTGTCTCGATTTGATAACGCAGAAACAAGCATTAAAAGTGTTGATTCGGGCAAATGGAAGTTGGTAATCAAACGATCGACGATACAGAATTGGTAGCCTGGATAAATGAAAATCTGGGTATCACCTGTCCATGCAGCAATTTTGCCATCATTTGCTTGAGCCGCGCTTTCCAATGCACGAGTTGCTGTCGTACCGACTGCAATCACTTTATTACCACGTGCTTTGGTTTCTAAAATAAGATCAATCGTGGATTGTGGAACATCACACCATTCACTGTGCATAATGTGATTGGTAATGTCTGTTGTACGAACTGGCATAAATGTGCCTGCACCGACATGCAAAGTCACAAATGTCTTTTGCACACCTTTTGCTGCTAATTTTTCTAATAAATCTTGGTCAAAGTGCAAACTTGCTGTTGGAGCAGCAACGCTAGCAATTTTTTCAGGATCGTGGAAAACTGTTTGATATCGTTCTGTATCAATTTCTTCTGCTTCACGATTGAAATAAGGAGGGATAGGGAGCTGACCGTATTGATCAAGTACCGATAAAATCGGTTGTGAAAACTCAACCACAAACAGGTTTTCATGGCGACCTTGTACCGTAACTGGAACTGAATCTTCACCGATATAAAGTTCTGCACCAGCTTTAGGTGAATTACTTGATTTAATATGACAGTGAGCTGTGTGTGTGTCCAGCATACGTTCAACAAGAACTTCAATTGCCCCACCAGTTGCACGTTTACCTTTCAAGCGAGCCTTCATGACTTTGGTATCATTTAATACGAGCAAATCACCCTCGTTTAATAAATCCAAAATATCAGTAAAGCTATGATCATGGTAATGACCTTGATCATCGATATGAAGTAAACGCGAAGCGCTACGGCTTTCTAGAGGATAGCGAGCTATAAGTTCATCAGGGAGATCAAATGAAAAGTCTGAAAGTTGCATACATCTAAAACATTGCAGAAATTGTGCGTAGTATAGTCTTTTTTGTATTTTTGCGCTGAGCTGCTGATAACTTCCTAAGAAAAATAACTGAATGATTTAAAAGTGAACAATAAGTTAAAGATGGGGTTTGACAATAAAATCAAACAGGTTATCATACGCAACACAAAGCATCGCACTCTTCCCGAGGTGGTGAAATTGGTAGACGCGGCGGACTCAAAATCCGCTGTCAGAGATGACGTGTCGGTTCGAGTCCGACCCTCGGGACCAAGATTCAAAGACCCCAAGCTGGTATTAAAGGCTTGGGGTTTTTTAATGCCAAATCATTTTTAATTTAAAATTTTATTCAGACAATAAATATAAAAGAGGATTGAATGTTAGATTTAATATAAAAGTATGACTAATTTTTTTAACGATCTTGCAGCTCTTTGCTCGGTTAGATAAAGCAAAAATATTTACTCATAGATGGAAATTCTATAGAGAGCAGTGAGTAGCGATAACTGATTATATCGACAATTATTATGAATAAGACAAAGAGAAGATTGTAAAGGATTGTGCTGCTCAGGCTTTAGTGTGTTCTGAAAAGGTAAGCCATCTTGAAGTTAATTAGTTCATTAAAGAATACCCATAAAGTCTTTTTACTATGATCAGATGCGATAATAGAAATATATGATGATTTAAACATTCAACATGTAGCTAAAAATAAATCTTCGATACATAATTCAATACGTTTAAATTTAATGAAATTTCACGTTTTGTTGCGAATTGATCTAATCAAGAATTGCCTTTTATGTTAAAGTTTGTTAATAGTAGTGATAGTTTTCACATTTTTTCTTATTAAAACGTAAATAACCGAATAACGATAATATCCGAGAGGCAAGCATGGCTATTCAATTACTAGAATTACAGCAAACCGACAAGTTAAGTGCTTGTAAAATTTCTCTTTCTTTGGGTCTCACTTCAGAGCAAAATTTGCTTGAACAGTTCTTACAATTCAATAAAACATTAATGCAAGTCGGTAAAGCTTTACTTATTTTTCATCAAGAGCCTTATTTTTGGCATCACTGTTCAGAAAAGTTGACTGCAATTGACGCTACAAAAGTCACGAAAAGTTTGAATACTCTATTTGTAAATAATGATTTTATTGATGAAGCTCATCCACATTATTCAAATTTACTTTCGTTTGTACATGCGTTGAAATCTAAAGCACAATCCCTTGTCGCTGTTCATCTGAGGCATCCAGATCAGACCTCTTTAGGTTATCTAATTTTGTTTGATGAAGCTGTTCGAGACTTTAGTGCAGTCCAGAAACAACTTTTACAAGACCACTGTAAAAGCTTTATGCAAAAACTTGAATTGAAACTCAATCACGATGAACTCAAAGAATTATATGAACAAGAGTCCGCATTAAATTTTAGCAAAACAAAATTCTTTTCTATTATTTCCCATGATTTACGCGCTCCCTTCCATGGTTTATTGGGTTTTTCAGAGATTTTGGCTAAAGAGCGCGATACATTGGATGAATCTAGTATCCAAAACATCGCTGACTATCTCTATGAGACGTCACAGTCGACTTACAACCTGTTGGAAAGTTTGTTGAATTGGGCAATGGCTGAAGGTGGGCGTTTTGTATATCACCCAATAAATTTTAAATTAAGACAAATTACCGATATCGTGACCGATATTTTAAAAACCTTAGCGTTGAAGAAAAATATCCAATTGATCAATGAAGTAGATGAGAGTCTTAAAGTCTATGCAGATATGAATATGGTGACTTCTTTGATCCAAAACCTTGTTTCAAATGCATTGAAATTTACGGATACGGATGGCGCAGGAAAAGTTTATATTCAAGCCCAACCTCAGGGCGAATTCGTGGAAATACGAGTGAAAGATTCTGGTTTGGGAATGACAGAAGAACAGATACAGAATTTATTTCAACCACGTATGACGGTGAGTTTAAAGGGCACAGCTGGTGAAAAAGGTGCGGGTTTAGGGCTTTCTTTGTGTAAGCGTTTTGTTGAGCTGAACCATGGTGAAATCAGTGTGACATCTCAAGAAGGTGAGGGCACCGTCTTTAAAGTTCGCTTACCTGCTGAACGCCAAAATGCTGAATTATCTACCGAACAACATAAATCGAAAGCGAAATTAGTCTAAAGTGATTTTAAAGATAACGATGTAACTGATATAACTACTAGAGATGACCTGACATCAGTTGAGCTTTTTTATATGAATGCGGAACAGCTACATAAAACCTTAGTTGCAAGCCAATATGCAGAACAAGTTTTAAATTTATACCAATCAGAATTAGAACAAGCCTATAGCAAAGATCAATTTTCAACCTCTTTATCTACCGAAACGATTCACCAAACCGTCCAAGAAACGGTTGCAGTTCAGACTGATGAGCAAGCATGGATGAAGGCATTGCGTATTTTGCGTGCCAAGTTAATGTTTCGTTGGATTTGGCAAGATGCAAACCAATTAACTGATGTGGTGACACTGACTCGAGAGCTTTCTGATTTTGCTGATGCTTGTATCTGTGTTGCGAAAGATTTTGCGCGAAAGCCATTGATTGCTAAACACGGTGAGCCAATCGGTTATTCAGGTCAGGTTCAGGATTTGATTGTCATTGGAATGGGGAAACTTGGTGCAAAAGAGCTGAATTTATCCAGTGATATTGATCTGATTTTTGCTTTTGATGAGCAAGGTGAGACCAATGGTCGTAAATGTATTGATGTTCAGCAATTCTGTATTTTGTGGGGACAGAAGTTAATTTATCTGTTGGACCATATCACTGCGGATGGTTTTGTCTTCCGTGTGGATATGCGTTTACGTCCGTGGGGTGACGGTTCAGCTTTAGCGATCAGTCATACAGGTTTGGAAAAATATCTGAGCCAGCATGGGCGTGAATGGGAACGTTATGCATGGATTAAAGCCCGTGTGATTACAGGTGGAAAAGAAGGTGAAGATTTGATGGATATGGCTCGTCCATTCGTCTTCCGGCGTTATGTTGATTATTCTGCATTCGCTGCGATGCGTGAAATGAAAGCCATGATTGAGCGAGAGGTTCTACGCCGTAATATCGAAGATGATATTAAATTAGGCGCTGGCGGAATACGTGAGATCGAGTTTATCGTGCAAGTTTTTCAGTTGATCTATGGTGGTTCCCGACGTGAGCTGCAAGATCGACAATGTTTAGTTAACTTGCATCATTTGGGTGATGCTGAATTATTAGATCAGCAAGCTGTTTTTGATCTTGAAGATGCTTATTTGTTTTTAAGACGAGTTGAACATGCAATTCAGGCATTAAATGATCAACAAACTCAATCTCTACCGTCTGAACCTGAATTGCGCCAACGTATGATAGATACCTTGGGTTTTAGTGATTGGAATTCTTTCTTAAATGTTCTGAATCAAAAAAGAGATAAAGTCAAAGTTCAGTTTAAACAACTCATTCAAGAAAAAGAGTTCTCTGCTCCCATAGATGATTCTGTAGAACTAGAACAACGTCTGAATGCAGTTCTGGATGATGATGCTAAAAACTTGATCCAAAATTTTTGGCATGGGCAAGCACTACGTAAAATTCCTGCGAGTGCTTTAGAACGGCTTAAGAAATTTTGGCCTCATCTAGTCGAAGCCATTTTACAATCAGATCAACCTCAAATGGCTTTATTACGATTAATGCCCTTGGTTGAGTCTGTATTACGACGAACTGTCTATTTAGTCATGTTAATGGAAAGCCGTGGTGCTTTGCAGCGTTTAGTAAAAATGGCGACAGTAAGCCCGTGGATCTGTGAAGAGTTAACGCAATACCCCGTCTTGTTGGATGAGTTTCTTTCGATGGACTTTGGGTTGCCTCAACGCAAAGATTTAGAAGATTCCTTACGCCAACAATTAATGCGCATTGAAATTGATCAGGTTGAAGATCAAATGCGAGTATTGAGATTGTTTAAAAAGAGCAACGTACTCGCTGTAGCTGCCAGTGATGTTTTGGCTGAAAGTCATTTAATGAAAGTCTCAGATGCATTAACAGATATTGCTGAAGTATGTGTCCAAGCGACTTTAAATTTAGCTTATCAAGCGATTGCGCAACGTCATGGTTACCCTGTCAACAGTCAGGGTCAACGATGTAGTTTGGATGCGCAAGCTTTTGCCGTAATTGGTTATGGCAAGCTAGGTGGTATCGAGTTAGGCTATGGTTCTGATTTGGATTTAGTATTTATTCATGATTTTCAAGAGCAAACAGAGACTGACGGACGTAAAGGGATCAGTGGTGCAGAGTTTGCGATCCGTGTTGCTCAGAAATTTATGTCCTTGATGACTACTCAAACACTTGATGGTCGGGTCTATGAAATTGATACCCGATTAAGACCGTCTGGTGAAGCAGGGATGTTGGTGACGAGTCTGAAAGCTTATGAGCAGTATCAACAAAAAAGTGCTTGGCTTTGGGAACATCAAGCGCTCGTTCGTGCACGTTCAATTGCAGGTGAGAAAAGTTTATGTGAGCAATTTGAACGGGTACGCTGTCAAATCTTAACTCAGGTTCGTGATGAAAATCAGGTACGTGAAGAAGTGTTAAAAATGCGTCAGAAAATGAAAGATCATTTGGGTTCATCTTCTGAGCAAAAAAAACATGGGATTTTTCATTTAAAACAGGACTCAGGTGGTATCGTTGACATCGAATTTATGGCACAGTATGCAGTGCTTGCATGGAGTGGGACGAATACAGATCTCGCCCATTTTTCCGATAATGTAAGAATTCTAGAAGATGCTGCTAAAGCAGGCTGCTTATCCAGTGAAGATGCCACAGCATTAATACACGCTTATCTCCGTGAACGAGCTGAGAGCCACCGTTTAGCACTTGCAAATCAATCTATGCAAGTTAATGCTGCGGATTGGCACGATACCCGCGAGATCGTTTGCAAGTTATGGCAAAGGTTAATTGATCCAAGTGCAATAGCATTGGAAAGTGAATGATTGTGTAAAAAAATGGAGTATGTGCGATGAGTTTGGCTGATCGTGATGGTTTTATTTGGCAAGATGGAAAATTAGTGGATTGGCGTGATGCAAAAATTCATGTCTTAACTCACACACTACACTACAGTATGGGCGTCTTTGAAGGTGTCCGCGCCTATGAAACCCCAAATGGTACAGCAATCTTCCGTTTGCAAGATCACACTAAGCGCTTATTAAATTCAGCAAAAATTTATCAAATGAATGTTCCATTTGATCAAGCGACATTAGAACAAGCACAAATTGACGTTGTTCGTGAAAATAAATTAGCGTCTTGCTACCTTCGTCCATTAATTTGGATTGGCTCTGAGAAACTTGGTATTGCTGCAACAGATAACACGATTCATGCTGCTGTAGCTGCATGGGGTTGGGGCGCATATCTTGGTGAAGAAGCGATGGCACGTGGTATTCGTGTAAAAACTTCTTCATTCACTCACCATCATCCAAACGTGACGATGTGTAAAGCGAAAGCATGTGGTAACTACACAGTTTCTATCTTGGCACACCAAGAAGTCGCACGTTCAGGTTATGACGAAGCAATGTTGCTTGACCCTCAAGGTTTCGTCTGCCAAGGCGCTGGTGAGAATGTATTCTTGATCAAAGATGGCGTATTACATACACCTGATTTGGCTGGTGGTGCATTAGAAGGAATTACACGTCAAACGGTGATCACGATTGCTAAAGATTTAGGTTATGAAGTGATCGAACGCCGTATCACACGTGATGAATTCTATATCGCTGATGAAGCATTCTTCACAGGTACTGCTGCTGAAGTAACACCAATCCGTGAGTATGATGACCGTCAAATTGGTTGTGGTTCACGTGGTCCGATTACTACAGAAATTCAAAAGACTTTCTTTGATGCCGTCCAAGGTCGTAATGATAAATATGCAGATTGGTTAACTTACGTTAAATAAGTAAAACTCTGCGAAGAAAGCGAAGCATGAGCTTCGCTTTTTTATTGAAACAATGTCAATAGATTGTAATTAAATCATCATTCATCTTTCATCTAACTTCTTTAGCTTGGTCACTAAGATCAAGAATAAAATCAGAGAACGAATGAAGATTACTGTAGTGGGTGCTGGCTATGTGGGTTTATCAAATGCCTTATTGTTTGCTAAGCAGCATGATGTGGTTTTACTAGATATTGATAAAAGTCGTGTAAAGTTATTAAATCAAAAAGTTTCGCCGATTAGTGATACTTGCATACAACACTATTTAACTGAGTCGCATCTTGAGGCAACGACTGAAAAAGAGCGTGCTTATCAGGATGCTAAGCTGATTATTATTGCAACCCCAACAAACTATAATTCTGAAACCAACTATTTTGATACTTCTAGTATTGAATCTGTCATCGATGATATTCAAAAAATAAACTCAAAAGCGCTGATGATTATTAAATCTACAGTGCCTGTGGGCTATACCAAAGAAATTTCGAATAAGCTGAAACTTAAGAACTTAATCTTTGCTCCAGAGTTTTTGAGAGAGGGGCAGGCCTTACAAGATAATCTCTACCCATCTAGAATTATCGTAGGTGAAAAATCTAAACGCGCAGAAAAGATTGCGAAATTGTATTTAAAAGCTACGGTCAGAAAGGATGCAGTTTTACTCTGTGTTGACTCAACTGAAGCTGAGGCCATTAAACTATTTTCAAATACATATTTGGCAATGCGAGTAGCATTTTTTAATGAGCTGGACACGTATTGTATAAAAAATAAACTAAGTGCTTTGGATATTATTAAGGGTGTGGGTTTGGATCAACGCATCGGTGATCACTACAATAATCCTTCTTTTGGTTATGGAGGTTATTGCTTGCCTAAAGATACCAAACAGCTTTTAGCTAATTATGATGATACTCCTCAAGAGCTGATTTCAGCGATCATTCGCTCTAACCAAACTCGCAAACAGGCGATCATTGAAGATATTAAGAGTCATAATGTTTCATGTGTGGGGATATTTCGCCTAACGATGAAAGCCGATTCAGATAATTTTAGAGAATCTGCTGTTCATGATGTATTACAAGGACTTGCTCAAGAGGGTATAAAGATTGTGATTTATGAGCCTACTTTGGATGTTAAAGAGTATTTGGGGCATCCAGTGATGTGTAGTTTACAAAAATTTAAATCGGCTTCTGATCTGATTATTGTCAATCGTATGGTGCCGATGTTCAGTGATGTCATGGAAAAAATCTACACTCGAGATTTATTTGGTATCAATTGATCAGGTGATAAAAACATAAATGGCTTGAAGGGTTTGACGAATTAATAATAAAAAAAGTTACAAGGTCTATGCTAAGATAGCTCAACATTCAGTGCATATTGTTTTGACGATTTGGGATTATTTTCCGCGCATTTAAAATAATATCTAAGGCATTTAAGGTTAGCAGATGGCAGACATTCAACAAGATTCGGCAGCTCATGAAGACAATATTATTTTGTGCATGAAATGGGGAACCAAGTACGGTGCCGAGTATGTCAATCGTTTATATAATATGGTGCAACGCCATCTTACTTTACCTTTTAAAATGGTGTGCTTAACGGATCGTACAGAAGGTATTGATCCGAATGTACAATGCTTCCCGATTCCTCCATTAGATTTGCCTGCAGGAAGTCCAGAGCGTGGGTGGAATAAACTCTCAACTTTTGAACCTGATCTGTATGGTTTAAAAGGCAATGCACTGTTTTTAGATCTCGATGTTGTCATCGTAGATAATATAGATTGCTTCTTCCAAGAACCAGGTGAGTTTCTGATTATTCATGACTGGAAGCGACCTTGGCGTATTACAGGGAATAGTTCTGTTTATCGTTTTAAGTTAGGGGCTTTTCCTGATATTTTGCCGTATTTTCGTGAAAACTTTGATGAAATCCGTCAGAAATTCCGTAATGAGCAAGCCTATTTATCTTGGTTTGTTCACAAAGAAGGAAAATTGAGTTATTGGAATGATCAGTGGTGTAAAAGTTATAAATATCATTGTCTAAGAAAAATTCCATTTGCTTATTTTCAAGCACCAGTAAAACCAGAAGGCGTTAAGATTATTATTTTCCACGGTGAAATTAATCCACCTGATGCAATCAATGGCGGTGGTGGTAAATGGTATCGTTATGTATTGCCATCAGATTGGATCAAGGATGCTTGGCAGTAAATCTGTATTTATGGAAGGTTTTGATTTATGAATCAGGGTTTATATCCGCTTGATATCGTCATCGCATGGGTTGATGGGAATGATATCTCTCTGAAAAATAAACGCCGTCAATTTATGAATCAAAACGAACCATCAAATGCTTTGGATGATACTCGTTTTGCAAGTAACGATGAAATCTATTTCTGCATCGCCTCAATTCTTAAGTATGTTCCATATGCAGGCACGATTTATGTCGTGACGGATCAGCAAACACCTTTGTGGTTAGACCAATTTTCCCAGCAAGGTTTATGTCCTGCTGAAAAAATAAAAATCGTTGATCATCAAGAATTATTCCGTGGTTATGAGTTTGCTTTACCGACATTCAATTCATTAAGTATTGAAAGTATGTTGTGGAATATTGAAGGGATTTCAAATCATTTTATTTATCTGAATGATGATTTCTTTTTCAATCAACAGTCTGATTTAAGTGATTTTCTTATTGATGGTCAGATGGTGATATATGGACATTGGCAAGCAACACTCATCAAGAAAATGAAATATATTTTCCGAAAATTCTTACAGCAGAATTTTGGAAAGGTAGCTGAAGCGAAATATTCAACGGCTCAAATGTTGAGTGCAGATCGCGTGGGAATGACCAGATATTACGAAATTCATCATCGCCCTCATATTCTCAGTCGTGATTTGCTCAGTACTTTCTTTAAGAATAATAAAGAGCTTTTAGACCAGCAAATTCAGTTCAAATTTAGGAACATTGATCAATTGTTACCAGTGGGATTGTCTAATCATTTAGCAATTCAATCTGATCAAGCCGTTTTAAAAGATGATATTGATATTGCTTATTTAAAAGATGGTCGTGATTTGGAAAAATTTATATTAGCTTTATCTAATTCTGAGATTAAATTTGGCTGTATACAAAGTCTAGATCAATTGGAATCATTAGCTGAAGGACGCATCCGAGCCGCACTGATTCAAAAATTTACAGGGTTTTTACCCAGCCAAATTCAACCGACTACTGCGGTTTAAACGAAGGAAAGCAAATGAAAGTTGTGACTTATCTTATTAATTTAGACGGCAGTGACCAACGTTTAGCAAGTGCGACAGCTCAGCTCAATCAAGCGGGATGGGATTTTAGCCGATTCTCTGCTTATGATGGGCGAGGTAAAGCCTTATCTGAATTTGAAAACTACGATGATCTTGCTGCTCAGAAAATATTAGGGCGTAGTTTAATGAATTCTGAGTTGGGTTGTTATCTAAGTCACTACGGTTGTGCTGAAAAATTTCTAGAAACGGATGCCGATTATTTAGTTGTCTTAGAAGATGACATTGAAGTGTTGCCTAACTTTAAACAGAAGCTTGAATCTTTATTAAGTTATTTAGATCAACATAAAGAGTTGGATTGGTATACCGTCAATATTGCTGCTAAAAAGAAAAAATTAGCAAAAGACATTGTTGAGTTTGATCATTATACCTTGTGGCATGCATATTATTTCCCAATACGTGGTGTAGGCTTGGTTTGGTCTCGAAAAGGAGCTGAACAGTTTGTACAACTGGGTAAAATCATGACCGTTCCAGTCGATATTTTCTTCCAAAGTTGGTTAAGTAAAACAGGAAAAGGGCTTGGTGTTTGGCAGCCATTTGTGCAGCCAGCAGGTCTGGATAGTGATATTTTAGGTACTGTTGCTGCTCAAGGTATCAAACGGAAGCAACTTGAGAATCGAAGTGCTTCTCATGGATTTAAGAAGCAGAAGCGTATGTGGCGTGATCGCTTTTATGCAATTAAACATTTAATGTCTTGAGTCCTAGTTATAGACTGTAATAAATAATTTTCTTTATTTTGTTGAGTACATTTTATGAAGTTTTTTAAGAAGCTCTTCTATCTTTTGAAATTTTATACAATGTATTCAAACCAAAAAAGAGAAATAAATGAGTCAATAGATAACTACGCGGACCTGATCGTTCTCAATCCTGGTCAGCAAAATGCGGTTATTCCCAAAATTATCTGGATGTATTGGGAAGGCTCACTCCCTGAGTTTGTGCAGAAGTGCGTTGATAATATAAAAAAGAACAATCCAAACTATGTTGTAAACTTTCTAACACCTAATAATGTCAAAGAGTTTTGTGATATTGATTATGGTCGTTTAAAGCATGCGACACCACAACAGAAAGCTGATCTCATTCGATTTGAATTAATTTATCAACACGGTGGGATATGGTTAGATGCCAGTACAATTGTTTATGAAAATCTAGATTGGATTGAAAAGTTAGTTGCTCAACATCAAACTAACAGTTTTGCTTACTATCGAAAGAAAAATACTACTTGCTCAGACTTTCCTGTTTTAGAGAATTGGTTATTGGCAAGTTCTGCCAAAAATATGTTTTTTAAGTCTTGGTTTGAGGAGTTATTTAAAGCTATAGAATTAACACCAAAGGTTTATATTCAGCAGATTAAAGAAAATAACGAAAATTATCAGGACTATTTTCAAGAGATAGGTCGTTTAGAATATTTAGTTGCTTATGTTGCCTGCCAAAAAATTATGCGTACCACTTTACCGAGCATGACCTTGATTAACTGTGATCGGAATGCTTTTTTCTATCAAGTAAAAAATAAATGGATGAAAGAAAAAGTGTTGATTGATCTTGCCCTCAATTATCCGCCAGTTGAAAAGCCTAAACTGATCAAACTGGCAGGAAAAGAAAGGGGAATATTAAGTCGTTATTACAGTAAAAAAATGTATTTTAACGACTCGTTTATTGATTTTTTTTAACAATGGATTAAAAGAGTTCTAATGAAAGTCTAATTAAAAGGCATTAGAATATAGATGATGCAAGAGATTCTGATCCTATGAAAAAAATTGTAATTAGCTTGTCCACAGCACATGAACGTAGAGCTCATATTTTTAATGAATTCAGTAAAAAAAGTATAGATTTTGAGTTTTTTGATGCCTTAACACCTGATCCTGCGAGAGAGTTTGCTAATCAGCTTGGCTTACGAGTTGATGATACTTTTTTGACAAAAGGTGAGATAGCATGCTTTATGAGTCATGTTTACCTATGGAATAAAATGATTAGCGAGAATATTCCACATATGGCTATTTTCGAAGATGATATTTATTTAGGTAAGAATGTTAAAGAGTTTCTGACCGATAATTCTTGGGTTGATTCTAATTGGCATCTTATTAAGATTGAAGAATTTACTAACAAAGTTGCTCTTGGGCAAAAGGTTAAAATGTTTGATGGTGAGCCAAACAGAGGACTTTTTGAGCTTAAAAGTAAGAACCTTGGTACTGCTGGTTACATTCTTTCTTTACATGGTGCTAAAAAATTACTTCACTATATCCAATCGTTGGATAAATTAATTGCTCTAGACCATTTAATGTTTGAGAAATTGGTTCAATATAAAATTTTATCTGTCTTGCAAATGAAACCAGCTTTATGTATTCAAGATGTGACACTTTACTCAACAAAAGATAGTGTGAAATTTGCCAGTCATTTATATAAAGAGCGCCAAGTTAGGATGAAATATAATAAAAAGACTGGGGTGGATAAAATTCTTTTAGAGTTAAGTCGGATTTTTCAACAAATCAGAAATTTTATTTTATTTAAAACCGTTGGGTTTAAGTAGGGAAGAAGAGTGGAAAATTTTGTCATTAGTTTAAAATCTGCTACTGATCGTAGAATCCATATAGAAGAGCAATTTGGAAAAAAAGCGATTGCATTTGAGTTTTTTGATGCGATTGAACCACATAAAATTGATTTGATTGCCGATAGTTTAAAAATTAATATCAATAATTGTAGTTTGAGTGAGGGGGAAATTGGTTGCTTGCTGAGTCATGTTTCTCTTTGGAAAAAAGCATTTGATGAAAATATAGACTATATTGCAATATTTGAAGATGATATTTATTTAAGTAAAGATGCACATTTTTTTCTAAGTAAAAGTGATTGGATTAATCATAATGTGGATTTTATAAAAATAGAAAAAACGATTGATAGTGTGTTACTTTCATTGGATAAAATAAATATTGAATTTAATAAATATATTCTATCTAATCTCAGATGTTATCATTTAGGTACGGGGGGGTATATTCTCTCAAATAAGGCTGCACGTGATTTATATCAATATGTTTTAAACTTAGATAGATTAGATCATATTGATCAAATTATGTTTAAATTTTATTTTAATGAGGGGAGTCTCTCTATTTACCAAATAAATCCTGCATTGTGTATTCAGGATTGTATATTGAACCCTACACATCAAAAATTTAATAGTACATTACAGTGGAGAAAAAACGTGAGAATAAAACAAAAAATATCGATATTAAAGAAAATGCAGAGGGAGTTGTTAAGAATATATAGTAGACTTACTCAGATTCCTTTTCGCGTTAAGTTGATTATACGGCTATAAAATATTTAAGAACTCATTAAACATATGGTCAATAGTTAATCTTAACTTATCTTCTTCTGTTATTTGGTAAGGGGAATGAGTAATTTCAAATAATTTCTGTGCCAATTTTTCTATATTTTGAGGCTCAACTAGACCTTTTTGTAATTCCATAGAATTTAATTGGTAGCGGATTCCTGATGAACAATTAAATGCGATCACTGGGACATTAAGTGAAATAGATTCTGCAATTACTAGAGGAGAGCCTTCCGTTAGAGAGCTTAAGATTAGTGTTTTACTTTGCTTAATATAGGCAGCAGGATTCTCTTTCCAACCTAAAAAGTCAATACGATTTTCAATATTTAAGGTATGAGCGAGTTGTTTTAAACTTTCAAGTAAATCTCCATCTCCAACGAAAGCCATTCTTCCATTTAATCCACTTTTAGCAAAGGCAATTAATGATATTTCAGGTTGTTTTTCTTTTGATAAGCGACCAACAAAAATAGTATCCCATATTTTTTCTGTAATATCTGGTATTGATGATATTAGTCTATTTATATCTATTCCATTGGGAATACATTTAATTTTTATATTTGGATTGTATTTTTTATATGTATTTTTTATGTCGTGATTTACTACTAAAATATTTTTATTGTGAAATAAGTTGTTAAAAATTTTTCTTTCAATATATATTCTTCTTTTTTCTTTTATATATCTAAATAGATTGTTAGTTTGTTTTTCTTCTAAATGAATAATATCACCATGAATCCAATACCATGTGTTTGGATGTTCAATGAAAGTAGATAGCCAAAGTGATCTATAATGTCCTATTAATAATAAATCAGGATTCATTGTTTTAATTATATTTTGGATTTCTTCTTGTTTGTTTTTGTCAAGGATCTTATTTTTATTCCTCCATAAGTTTCCACTCATGAAGTAAGAATCTACATCAATATTAATTTGTTTTACTTCTTTTGGTAGTTGCATTCCGATATTCGAAGAGTCTAATATTGCATAACTTACTTTATAACCTAAATCAATAAATTTTTTGGCAATATCAATAGTAATTCTTTCTACACCGCCACCATATAGAGCATCTTGTATAAATAAAATTTTCTTCATTTGTATCTTGCCTGAAATAAGTAAGGAATTTTAGCTAAAATTATCATTCAATATGATTGTCGAAAAATATTTGATGATCGATAGTTTACGCGTTATTAAACTATATAGTAATTATTGTTATTCCCCCTAAATCTTTTATACCCCCACATGTATTCAGTTGGAAAGCGGTTGATCATTTGCTCTACCGCTTTATTTAATGCAGTTGTCGCAACTTCTATATCTCGATCATAGAGTTCAGGATCATTGAGATCATCACAGTAGACCTCAAAACCTTCACCATCCTCTCTACGGAAACAACTTAATCCCACTAAACGGCATTGAGTTTTTTGTGCCATTTTGCTGGCTAAAGTACTGGTTAAGCAGGGAACTCCAAAAAAAGGAACCACGACACCACCAGAGGGTTGCGGAACATGATCTGGCAGAATTACACTGAAACCACCCTGTTTGAGGTTTTTGAATAATGCTTTAACACCGTTGGCATCAGTTGGAACTAGTGTCGCGTTTAACCGTTGACGAGCATGTAAAGCAAAAGCATTAAATCCTGAGTCTTTCATGGGTTTATACATAATGGTAGGAATACCATATTGGTGTACCCACGCATTCATCATTTCCCATGTACCGAGGTGAGGGGTAATAATTAAAGCGCCTCGGGGATCATTTAATGCATTTGTTAGTACATCTAAATGATGAACCATCTTTATTTGCTGGATACTCCATTCTGGAGGCATTGCCCAGCATTTCCCAGATTCGATATAACTTAAACATTGCTTCGTTACGCTTTCTTTAGCAAGCTTTTCACGCTCACTCTCAGGAATATCTGGATAAGCAAGACTTAGATTTACCCGTGTTTTCCAAAGCATACTTTTATTTGGATTTTGATTAATAAAGTAAGCCGCCACTTTTGCAATACTGCGCAAAAATGCTAAAGGTAGAATACGGAGTAAAGTGGTATAAAACGACATTGCGATTAATCTTGTTTATTCGCGTTGCCTTTGAGGACCATATAAATGAGGGCGACAAAGATTAGAAGTGCACCTGCTAAGCTACTAACGCAAAAATATAAAATGCGTTCATTGGTCGTCATATTGAAAAGTTCATTTGCTAAGATATAGCGCATAAAAAACCATTGTGCCAAAGAAAACACAATAATCACAATTGCATGTCGACGTACATCAGGACGCATTGCCATAACAATGACCTCTCAATAAAAAGCAGTTCATTATGCCACTAGCATAGATATTCTCAAAGTATAAATTATCGTACCAACGCTCTCCAAAAGGAGGAGATCTGATAGCCATAAAAAAACCCTGTACGAGACAGGGTTTTTATTTAATCCATAAAACTACAGATTATTTTTCTTCAGCTTTCGGCTTTTCACGTAAACGAATGCCTAAGTCACGCAATTGATTTGCTTCAACAGGAGCTGGAGCTTGAGTCAATGGACATTCAGCAGTCTTCGTTTTCGGGAATGCGATCACATCACGAATTGAAGATGCACCAGTCATCAACATGATCAAACGGTCAAGACCAAAAGCCAAACCACCGTGTGGAGGCGCACCATAACGTAATGCGTTCAATAAGAAGCTGAATTTTTCTTCCGCTTCTTCTTCGCCGATACCTAAAGCTTCAAAAATTGCTTTTTGCATTTCTAGTGTATAGATACGAAGTGAACCACCACCGATTTCAGTACCGTTCAATACCATATCGTATGCAACTGACAATGCCGCACCTGGATTGCTCTTCACTTCTTCAACACTTGATTTTGGTAGCGTGAATGGGTGATGAACAGATGTCCATTTACCATCATCAGTTTCTTCGAACATTGGGAAATCAACAACCCAAAGTGGAGCCCACTCGCACGTTGCAAGATTCAAGTCATGACCGATTTTCACACGAAGAGCGCCCATCGCGTCATTTACGATCTTCGCCTTGTCTGCACCAAAGAATACGATGTCACCGTTTTCAGCACCAACGCGTTTGAGTAGGTCAAGTACGATTGGTTCGATGAATTTAACGATTGGTGATTGAAGACCTTCGATGCCTTTCTCAAGTTCATTGACTTTAATATAAGCCAAGCCTTTAGCACCGTAGATGCCTACGAATTTAGTGTATTCGTCAATCGCACTACGTGGTAGTGAACCTGCACCAGGAACACGTAACGCTACAATACGACCTTTAGGATCTTTTGCAGGACCAGCGAAAACCTTGAACTCAACGTCTTGCATCAAGTCTGCAACGTCAACCAATTTCAATGGAATACGCATATCTGGTTTATCAGAAGCATAATCACGCATTGCGTCGGCATAAGTCATACGTTCAAATTTATCGAATTTTACATTCAATAATTCGTTGAACATTTTAACTGTTAAGCCTTCCATTAAGTCCATGATGTCATCGTCACTCATGAACGATGTTTCAACGTCGATTTGTGTAAATTCAGGCTGACGATCTGCACGTAGATCTTCGTCACGGAAACATTTCGCGATTTGGTAATAACGATCAATGCCACCGACCATCAACAATTGTTTAAACAATTGTGGTGATTGCGGAAGCGCGTAGAAACTACCATTTGAAACACGGCTTGGTACTAAATAGTCACGTGCGCCTTCAGGAGTTGCACGAGTCAAGATAGGTGTTTCAACGTCTAGAAAACCGTGATCTTCGAAATAGTTACGAATTAAGTTAGTAACTTTAGAACGGAAGCGTAAACGATCTAACATTTCAGGACGACGGATGTCCAAGAAACGATATTTCAAACGAATTTCTTCAGAAATATTGGTATTTTCGTCATTTAATGGGAATGGCGGAGTTTCAGAAGCAGCAAGCACTTCGATTTCTTTTGCCAAAACTTCAATTTGACCACTCACCATGTTGGCATTTTCAGTACCTTCATAGCGACGACGTACACGACCTGTAATTTTTAAAACAAATTCAGAACGTGCTTTATCCGCAGTAGCGAATGCTTCTGGTGTATCAGGGTCAATAACGACTTGAACTAAACCATCACGGTCACGCATATCAAGGAAAATCACACCGCCATGGTCACGGCGACGATGAACCCAACCGCATAGAGTAACTGTTTGATCGATTTGGGCTTCAGTTAAAGAGCCACAGTAATGAGTGCGCATCATATTGAATTATTTATCCAAACTATATTGGCTAGAAGGTGAATGCGTAAACAGCGCAGCACCAATGAAGGGGAGATTATGCCTTGTTGAACGTATAGTCTCAAGTCTTAATGCTTTAACAGAATCTTAAACATCCGCTTTTAATTAAAATGAGCTTTAGTTCTTATTTCGATCTAAAAATAATAGGACTAAACATGAGGCAGTAAATAGTATTAACCCTGT
>NZ_MELG01000006.1:0-7936 GCF_001767535.1 Acinetobacter sp. GWC1_38_13
GACAAGAAAGTTGGGACATCAATATGGCAACAAACTGATCCCAGCGGGTGGCTGATCTTAATTTTTGCCCAGAGTGATGCAGTTTAGCGAGACGTTCAAAATCTTGTCTTAAAATGGGTTTGAGTAATTGATGAAATACAGTATTCTGATGTGACAAAACCTGAGTCATTTATAGTTAAAGTGTTTGTTTGCACTCATATTTTAACTATTTAGACTCAGTTTTTTTTATTTAGAGCAAACTATGGGACAGTAGTGAGCCGAAGCTCCTTTTTATTTAAAACGGGATTCGTTTATATCGACGGTATTCAGGATGCCAGAAAGATTCTTCTATTTTTTGTTGCAATAAATCATCACTGATCGTTACCGCAACACCATCTTGAATCGCAGCTTTCGCCACCTCAAAAGCAATCACTTTAGACACAGCCTGAATCTCACCTAATGGAGGTAATAAGTCTGCTTGAGCATCTGCTAATAAAGGAGAGCAATCAGCCAATGCACGACTTGAAGCCATCAACATATTTTCAGTGATTCGGGTAGCTGCACAAGCGACTACACCCAAACCAATACCAGGGAAGATATAAGAATTATTGCATTGAGCAATATTGTATAGTTGACCATGATAATTCACAGGTGCAAATGGACTTCCCGTTGCAATCAACGCACGCCCTTCAGTCCATTCAATTATATCTGCAGGTACTGCTTCGACACGAGAAGTCGGGTTTGATAAAGGCATGACAATAGGACGTTCGCAATGTGCCGCCATGGTACGAATAATTTCTTCAGTGAATAAGCCTGGTTGCCCCGAGACACCAATCAATACGGTCGGTTTGACATTCTGCACAACATCTAACAAAGAAATAATATCTTCAACTTTCGCCCATTGCTCGATGACTTCCGCCTTTTGCGCTAACTTACGCTGGAAATCTAACAAGTTCGGCTGATTTTCAGTGATTAAACCAAAACGATCAACCATATATACGCGTGCACGTGCTTCAGCATCCGTCAAACCTTCTGCCATCATTTGGGCAATAATTTGTTCAGCAATACCACAACCTGCTGAGCCTGCCCCCAAAAAGGCAATCGTTTGATCTTTTAATTGTTTTCCTGCCGCTCGACTCGCTGCAATCAAACTTCCAACCGAAACGGCCGCAGTACCTTGGATATCATCATTGAAACAACAAATCTTATCGCGGTATTTTTGCAATAACGGCATGGCATTCTTTTGAGCAAAATCCTCAAACTGAATCAAAGCTTTTGGCCAACGTCGTTTAACCGCATTGATCACATGATCGATAAATTCATAATACTCATCGCCATTGATACGAGGCTGACGCCATCCCATATAAATCGGATCATTTAATAGTTGCTGATTATTGGTCCCAACATCAATCGTAATCGGCAAAGTATAGGCTGGGCTAATTCCGCCACAAGCAGTGTATAAAGACAGCTTCCCAATCGGG
Source organism: Acinetobacter sp. GWC1_38_13 (assembly GCF_001767535.1). NCBI lineage: Bacteria > Pseudomonadati > Pseudomonadota > Gammaproteobacteria > Moraxellales > Moraxellaceae > Acinetobacter > Acinetobacter sp. GWC1_38_13. The sequence continues at coordinate 1,461 of NZ_MELG01000006.1, forward strand.
ATACCCATCCCACCAATTCCTTGGTCGCCTAATCCTAAGATACGCTCACCATCAGTAATCACGATCACTTTTACATTGTTTTTATTCACATTTTGTAAAATATCATCAATAAATTCACGATCAGGATATGAGATAAAAACACCACGATGGCGGCGGTAAATATCTGAGAAACGCTGACATGCTTCCCCGACAGTTGGTGTATAAATAATCGGCATCATTTCTTCTAAATGATGTTCGATGAGGTGATAAAACAAGGTTTCATTGGTGTCTTGAATATTACGTAAATAGATATGCTTATTGATATCATCACTAAACGCGCAATATTGCTGATATGAACGCTGACTCTGTTCTTCAATAGTTTCAATAATATGTGGAAGTAAACCGTGCAAATTAAAGTTGGTTCGTTCTTCTTGAGTGAACGCCGAACCTTTATTTAAAAGTGGTAATTCTAGGAGGGTATAACCTGCATATGGGATGTAAAGAGGGTGTTTACTTGGATTTCCTGTTGTCATTGCCTATCTCATTTTCCAGCTTAGAGCACAAAAGCCTCTTAAAGATCACTTCATGCTCGTGGTGTCTAATAGCTTAAGGCTATTTCGTATAAAAATGACATTTTAAACAGTGATACAGTTCAGGCTTAGTATTCAATAGCGACATACAAGAGATATTTCATAATATTTTCATACAATTATAATTATGTTGTGATAATTCATAGTTATAAATAAATCTTAAGCATATAAATTTTGATGTTATCAACCATTTCATAATTAAATAATGCAAAACTCTTGTACACTTGATCCAAACCACATTCATTCAAATCAGAAATTACCAATCAAACTAAAAGTTGAGATTCAATGAACCTCTCATTCACACAGGTCATTACTTAACTAAAATTATTCACTCAGCCGCCAAATGTCTCCCCTAACAGGAGCGAAATTTGCTATATTTAGCGTTTTTCCGCGACATTTATTTCGGTAACTATGAATACGGCAATACAATCAGCTCTTGATCATGCGGTGCAATCCCTTCAACAACAAGGGGTACTTCCTTCAGATTGGACAAACACGAGCCATTTAACCCGTACCAAAGACCGAAGTCACGGTGACTTTGCTTCGAATATTGCGATGATTGGCTCGAAAGCTGCAGGTATGAAACCTCGTGATCTTGCTGAAAAAATCCTAGCAGCACTTCCAGAAGTTGCAGATATTAGTAAAGCAGAAATTGCTGGTCCAGGATTCATTAACTTCTTTTTAAATGCTGATCAACGCTTTGCTGTGCTCGACCAAATTCAAGCACAGAAAGATCAATATGGTCGTAGCCAAGTGAACGCTGCGAAAAAAATCCAAGTTGAGTTTGTATCAGCGAACCCTACTTCTAGCCTACATGTTGGGCATGGTCGTGGCGCTGCTTACGGTATGACTGTTGCAAACTTATTAGAAGCAACAGGCGCTAAAGTTGATCGCGAATACTATGTAAATGATGCTGGTCGTCAAATGGATATTTTGGCGACTTCTACTTATTTGCGCTATTTAGAGTTAACAGGTCAAACTCTTGTTTTCCCTAAGAATGCCTACCAAGGCGACTACGTGAAAGAAATCGCACAAAGCATCATTGATCAAGATGGTGATGCTTATGTTCGTCCAGTTGCAGATATCTACAAAGATGTACCAGAAGACGTTCAATATGCAGAAGAATTAGACGCTGATGGCAACAAAGTTGTGCTCTCTGGGGATAAAGAAAAACATATTGATGGTTTAATTGCGAATTCTCAAAAGCATTTAGGTGAAGGCTATCGCGTTTTCCACCAAGCGGCTTTGCATGCCATTTTAGATGATATTAAAGACGACCTTGCAGACTTTGGTGTGACCTTTGATCAATGGTTTAGTGAAGCATCATTGGCTGATAAAATTGATGAAGCACTTGCAACGCTTGATCAGCGTGGTTTCCTCTACGAAAAAGATGGCAATATCTGGTTTAAATCAACCGAATTCGGCGATGAAAAAGACCGTGTTGTGAAACGTCGTAATGGTCAAACCACCTATTTTGCGTCTGACATTGCTTATCATTTGAATAAATTACAACGTGGTTATACTGACTTAATTGATATTTGGGGTTCAGACCATCATGGTTATATCTCACGTGTCAAAGCAGCAATTGACGCGATGGGCTATGACTCGAAGAAATTGACTGTACTTTTAGTTCAGTTCGTGAGTTTGTGGCGTGGCGGTGAGATGGTACAAATGTCATCTCGTTCAGGTCAGTTCGTCACATTGCGTGATCTACGTAAAGAAGTTGGTAATGATGCGGCACGCTTCTATTACGTGATGCGTAAATCTGAGCAACACATTGATTTTGACTTAGACCTCGCAGTTTCGCAAAGCAAAGACAATGCGGTGTATTACATCCAATATGCGCATGCGCGTGTAAACAGTATTGTCAATCGTGCTAAAGAAAAAGGCATTGTATTTGACGCTACGAATGCACGACAGTTTGCTGATCTATTAACCTTAGAGACAGAAACAGAAATCCTTGCAAAATTAGCAGCTTATCCTGAAATTGTTATACGAGCTGCAAATGTTTGCGAACCACATCAAATTGGTAACTATCTCAAAGATTTGGCTGCACTATTCCATGGTTGGTATGCACAAGATGGTGTGAAATTTGTAGATGAAACAAATACCTCATTGTCTCAAGCACGCTTACTGCTCTCAACGAATGTACAGCAAGTGTTACGTAATGGTTTAGAGTTATTGGGCGTATCTGCACCAGACTCAATGTAATCTAAACAACGTTATAATTAATAGATGCAAGCAAAGTTCGCTTTGCTTGCTTTATTATTTATATCGTTTAAGTTTAAGAAATGAGAGATTCATATTCACTTTACAGAAAAAAACACTATCTTAGGTTTTATCTGATAAATAATAAGGTGAATAACGCATTATTTTTGAACATAATGCTTTGTTTATTCAATGATTCACGTTACAAATAACATAATAGGATCAAGAGGAATTTCAGGTGTTTGGAAAAACGCAACGTGGTGTATCTGAACGACCAAATAAACCCAAAAAACCACTCATACCTAAGTGGCTCGGTATGCTTGTAGCCATTTTGGCGATTCTATGTGTTGCGGTTATGTTGATGCTATGGAAACCATGGCAACCTGTACCTGCTAAAAATCAGGTGACATCAGAACATTATCAAGAAGAAGATACGAACAAAGACTATCGCTTCTACGATCTGCTCCCTCAGCAACAAGTCACGCCAATTCCTGAACAAGCTGTTCCTGAAACCAAACAGCAAGGCAATGTCGTGATTATTGAATCCCCAGCCGCAGAGACGACAAACGCTGATGCGTCAGGAGGAATTACGCCAAGTGAGCAAACAGCTCCTGCTCAAGCCACTTATATTTTACAAGTGAGAAGCTATCCAGATCCTGATAGTGCCGATGCACGACGTGCCGAAATTATTTTAAATGGTTTATCGGCAGATGTAGTCAAAACTGTTGAGAATGGTCAAACATGGTATCGTGTTTTTTCAGGACCATACGATAGCCAAGATGCCGCTTTAGCAGCACAACAAACACTTCAAAATAGTGGTATTGATTCGATTGTCATCAAACGTTGATCGGCAAAATATCAAATAGAAAAGGAACGCTTGATCGTTCCTTTTTTATTTAAAGCAAGATGATTTGAACTAGCCACACTCAGATTCTAAACTTTTCTGTTCAGCACGTTGAAATGCTGCGCGCTCTTGTATTCGCTGTACAAAGGCTTGAATATTTGGGTATTTCCCATGTAGACGTTTTTGTAACGCAATCAATGGGAACGCCATTTGAATATCAGCAAATGAAAACTCACCTGCAAAATAATCATGCTCAGACAGATATTGTTCTAAATACAGAATATGTTCTTTTACACGAGGACGAATAAAACCACCTTTTACGCCATCTGTGATTTTCTCAGCAATTGGACGAATCACCCACGGTACATGTTTACTAACATTGTTCATGACTAAAGTCATCACCAAAAGCGGCATCAAAGAACCTTCTGCATAATGCATCCAATAGTCATATTGTCTTTGATCTTTCGCTTGTTGGGGTTTGAACTGCTGAAGTCGATCATAATGTTGCTGCAAATAATCCAAAATCACTGCCGATTCAACAATCACATAGCCATCATCTACCAAGATAGGTGCTTTGCCGAGAGGATGTATGTTTTTAAGGATTTCTGGTGCTGCGTAACTGGCTGACCTTTGATAAAACTCTACTTGGTAGTCCACACCAAGCTCCTCTAATGCCCACAGTATTCGAAACGAACGGGAGCATTGCAGATAATGTAAGGTAATCATTTTGTGTGCCTGCTTGTGCTACGCAACTGTTGTTTTTTATCCCTCTAACAGTTGCGTTTAGAATTATGTTTTGCCCAAGCACAATAGCACTAAAGCCTTAAAGAATCACGGTCTGAATGTCTAAACTGCGTAACAAAGTTTTAGTGACAGGTGTCTTGCTGCAGACATTGAGAAGTTTTTCTTTTAGCTCTGGTGAAACAGGTTGCTTAAAGGTAACACGACGTTCAATTCGCTCCTGTTGTTCACGATTAGTATGAAAATCCACCTCAACCGTAAACTCACCTAAGTCTATTTCTTTATGTTGAGCATACATGCGCAATGTGATCATGGTACATGATGCTAGGCTAGCTGTAAGAAAATCATATGGTGCGGGACCTGTGTCATGTCCACCGAAAGATTCAGGCTTATCTGTCAAAAATTGATGCGTTCCACTAGTCACTTCCCCTTTCCACGGATCAGGTAAAGTTAGAACTTTTGCACTTGCGATAACACTCATTTTGAAGCCCTCATTTGATCAGGTAGCGTTGGTGCTTCCAAACGTTTGCCTTGATAATCTGGAATCTCACCAAAGCGTACATCATGGTTAATCCAGTCTTCACGTGCTTGCTCCAAGTCTTCCATCGTGCGTCCTACGAAGTTCCACCACAACAAAATAGGTGATTCAAAAGGTTCACCGCCAATGAGAAGCACTCGATTACCAGATTTGATTTCAACTTCGATTTCCGTCAAACCTGTTTCTAAAACCACCATATTATCAGCAGTTAATTCATGTCCGTTCACACGAGCTTTGCCATCAAGCGCCATGAAAGCATATTCAAATGCTGGATTGAGTGGTATACGCGTTTTAGTATCCGCTTGAGCTGTTAGATCAACACCAACTAAAGGTGTATGTACTTGAACTGGAGAAAGAGTATTGAGGAAGTCACCGACTAAAACTGTAAATTCAACTTGATCTTTAACCACAACAGGAAGTTCTGGGTAATGCTCAAAGTTAGGCTCCATATTGCGCTTGTTATCAGGAAGTGCAATCCACAACTGCGCAGCATGCATTTGGGTTTCAGTATCAGGCGCGACCTCTGTATGAGAAATACCACGTCCAGCTGTCATTAAGTTTACTTGTTTTGGACGAATAAGCTGTTTTGAACCCAAGCTATCGGTATGCATCATGGTGCCTTCAATCATCCATGTAAAGGTTTGCAAACCAATATGAGGATGTGGCCCAACATCTAACCCATCTCCAGCTGGAAAGCTGACTGGCCCTGCATGATCTAGAAAGCACCAAGCACCAACTAAACGTTTTTGGCGGCTTGGCAATGCACGTTTAATCGTTGTCCCTTTTCCAATCTCTGCTGAACGGATCGTAAAATCTTGAATAAACTGATTAATATAAGTTTCACAGTCTTTTGAATCAGAAATGTCGTAATCGTTATTATTACTCATGATGTCGCTCTCTTTTACCTATGCTGTTGCAATGAGTTGTTCTGATGATCTTAGCAATTCAAGCATGAATCAATATAGTGTTTTGGTAATACGCTGAGTGTTATCTTTGGGACAATATTTATTTGGGTATACATATGCAAATAAATAGCTCTTAAACACTCTTAAAAATTATCTTCATCAAAGCGATCTTGATCTATTTTATATATATGAAAACTTCGTTCTATTTGAACACCTAATCCGAATTCAATCATTAATGAAGTTAGCTTACTACCATCAATCAATACAATTCCTGATTTCTTAGCCGATTCAACTGCTTCCTTGCTAAAATTCGAAGTCGTGATGAACACACCTTTTTTAGCGACCTGATCAGCTAATGCACCTTTGAATTGTTGAATATCAGGACGACCCACAGTATTTTCCCATCGCTTAGCTTGAATATAAATCTTATCTAATCCCAAACGATCTTCACTAATAACTCCATCAATCCCACCATCATTTGTTTTCCCAATCGCTTGTGCAGCATCTTGATGTGAACCGCCATATCCCATAGCTACTAAAAGATCGACAACGAGTTGTTCAAAAAATCTTGGGGAATTTTTTTTAGGGGCTTAGGAAGTTAAAGAGGATTGTTACGGAGTAATTTAAGCAAATCGAGATATAAATTACCGTTCCGATGATTGAAGCGATAC
>NZ_MELG01000007.1:0-32536 GCF_001767535.1 Acinetobacter sp. GWC1_38_13
ATTAATCACTTTCATGGTGTTTTAGTATTTGATCTAGAAAAAATTCAAGCACATAAATCTTTAGAAAATGCTCTTATACGTTCATTTAATCTCACATTACCTGAGATTAATGGTTCAGTAAGCGGTATTTCAGATGCTTATTTTTTTGCGGATAAGAATGTGATCGTTGCAACCGCTGCCGTCGAGCAAACCTTAAATACCTACGATGATGGTGCAGTGTTAGGAAGTTATATTTTAGTGCTCTCACCGAAAGGGGAGGTCCTAAATTCCTTTTTGATCCAAGATGCTGAGGGAAACACTTTAGCCATTAAGGTAGAAGGGATAACTTGGCTTGAGTCAAATGCTGATGGAGAGGTCTTCTTATTAGTCACCGATAGTGATGGTGGTCTTTCCGAAGTGATCACGGTTTTGCTCAAGAATTCGGTTTTTACCAAACTAGATACTTATATTAAGTTTCGTTAGTCAATTTACAATCTTAAAAATTTATTTCTAGAGTCTTAATTATTCTAATAATAGTGAGAGGTTTTTTGCCAAGAAAATCGACCTCTCAAGTGAGTTTTAAGTTTTAACTTGAAGGGGTGGATAATTGCTGCTGAATCCATTGTACATTTTCTGAGGTAAATAGATTTTCAATGTTTTTCCAAATGATATGGTAGCCATATCCTCCTTGTTTCATTTCTTTGACTGCATTTTCAATTGACCAATTTTCAAAAATAATACGATACATCGCAATGGTTGCACCTGTTCGATCTGATCCGTGATAACAATGAACAAGGACTTTTTGATTATTTTTTTTTGCAATCTGAATAGCTTGCATCGCTTGAAGTAAGTCTTGGCGATTAATTGCCCATGTTTGAATTGGTATATGTACTAAATTTAGCGATTGATTTTGGAGAACTTTTGCATCTTCATTTCGAGCTCTTAAATTGATCACCGTTTCAATCTGATATTTTTTTAGTAAAGGTATTAACTCAGAATTGGGTTGTTCACTGCGATAAACATCCTGACTGATCTGATAAAAATTATGCGTATCCGAGATTAAAGCCCCCCAATTTTGAGGGCGTTGAGATTGCTCTATACTCGGATGTGTCATACATCCATTTAGACTTAATGTTGAAACAACAAAAACAGTAATAAATATTCTTTTCATTTTATTGATAGCGATTAAATTCATAAGGGTCGTGGGCACAAATTAACTCAATCCTGGGTTCATGTTGAGCGAGATATTGTAACTGTTTAAGGTTTTGCAAACGTAGTTGGTTATCTTCAGCCAATAACCGTTCAGTGAAATCTAAAGCTCTGAGTTTGTTTTTTGGGTTTAGCTCAAGATGAGTGTAATAGGCATCGCCACAGAACAACATCCAGCCATCGGCCTTTTTAATCGCAATTCCACAGTGCCCAGCGGTATGCCCAATCAAGGGAATCATTAAAATTTCATCGTGAAATAACGGAAGCCCTTTAACTTTTTGTAAGTTAAACCATGGCTCGCCATCATTATGTTCAGCAAAGTTCCAATAGCGATGCTGTTTAAACTGTTCAGTCTTATAACGAAGTTTGCCTTTGGTTGTAAGTGATTGAGTGGCATTAAACTCCGCCGCTAAAAGATGCACTGTGGCATTTGGAAAATCAGAAATTCCACCAGCATGATCAAAATCCAGATGGGTCACAAAAATATGTTTTACATCACTCGGATTAAAACCAAGTCGCTGTATCTGCTGAATGGCAGTTAGTTTTAGGTTCGGTACAATTGAGCCAAATTGTTTGAGTAAACTCCCTAATCGCTGTTCAGTATGCAGATAATCTTGAAGTCCTAAGCCTGTATCAATTAAGACTAGACCGCGATCAGTTTCAATGAGGAGACAATGACAGACTAGATGTGCTTTCCAACCTTTTTGACCAAACAGCGGGGCGCAAACTGGACAGAAACTTCCACAGTGCAAATGATGAATGTTATAAATCATAGCGTTCTTATTTTATTAAAGTTTAAGATTTCTCTTATAACGTATCAAATAAGAAAACTAAAATGAAATTTTATAAGCTTAAAAAAATGCCGATCGATATGATAGGCGCTGAAGTTAGAAAAATAGAATTTTGTTTTAATAAGTGGTTTGGTAAGGTACGTCGAGTATTTCTATACGACGTATCTCATCAGTCTTGCACTTCGCTCAAAACCTTGAATTAGCTTCAATCTTACTCAGGCTGAGGCGTGAGACGTAAATAAGGTTTTACAGCAGCGTAACCCTTTGGAAAACGTTGTTTAATTTCCTCCTCATCTTTGAGTGATGGGACAATAACAACATCCTCTCCGTGCTGCCAGTTTGCTGGGGTCGCCACTTTGTGATGATCTGTCAACTGTAATGAGTCAATTACACGTAATACCTCATTAAAGTTTCGACCTGTTGATGCAGGGTAGGTAATAATCAAACGAACCTTTTTATTGGGATCAATAATAACCAATGAGCGCACGGTTAGAGTTTCACTGGCATTAGGATGGATAAAATCATACAGCTCTGAAACTTTACGATCTTTGTCTGCAATAATTGGGAAATTCACCGTTGTGTTTTGAGTTTCATTGATATCCTGAATCCAGCTTTTATGTGATTCCACATCATCCACAGATAAAGCGATTGCTTTTACGCCTCGTTTTGTGAATTCATCTTTGAGCTTTGCGGTGAACCCCAGTTCTGTCGTACAAACAGGTGTAAAATCAGCAGGATGTGAAAATAGAATCCCCCAGTGGTTACCTAGAAACTCATAAAAATCAATTCTTCCTTCGCTCGATTCTTGTTGGAAATTTGGAGCAATATCACCTAAACGTAATGTCATACTTCGTCCTCAGAACATTTCTAATCTTATGTGTGTTGGATTAATATGCGCCAGAAGGCTTAGAAGTAAAAATATTGTTTTTTGATGTTTTTATGAGTTTAAAAGATATAGAGCTGGGTTTGGTTGGAAAATTGATCGGAAATTCACATTTTAGTCGATGTAACTTATAGTCAAATTTGCTACATTAACTGACTTTGGTTGCTTGTGGTCAGAATTGCCTCGCAGATTTTTTTACCTGTTTGGATGCAAAGCCCTTGTAGTTCTTATTTCTGACTCCATAATAACAGCTAAGAAAAAATTACCTATTTAAACAAACAGGATTAGAGAGTTTATTCATGTTGGCAAGTCTGATCGGAGGTATCTTCGGTACTAAAAATGAGCGTGAGCTCAAACGCATGCGTAAAATTGTTGAACAAATCAATGCGCTTGAACCGACGATATCTGCTCTTAACGATGCAGACCTTTCTGCAAAAACTCAAGAATTCAAAGAAAGATTTAAAAACGGTGAAAGCCTAAATAAATTATTACCTGAAGCATTTGCAGTTTGTCGTGAAGCTGCAAAACGCGTGATGGGAATGCGTCACTATGATGTTCAGTTGATTGGTGGTATCACACTGCACGAAGGCAAAATTGCTGAGATGCGTACAGGTGAAGGTAAAACCCTGATGGGTACTTTGGCGTGTTACCTCAATGCATTGAGTGGTCAGGGTGTGCATGTCATCACTGTCAATGACTATCTTGCACAACGTGATGCTGAACTCAACCGCCCATTATTTGAGTTTTTGGGTTTAAGCATAGGTGTAATTTATTCGATGCAAATGCCTGCTGAGAAAGCACAAGCTTATTTGGCAGACATTACTTACGGTACGAACAACGAATTTGGATTTGATTATCTTCGTGACAATATGGTGTTTTCTCTACAAGAGAAAAAACAACGTGGTTTAAGTTATGCGATCATCGATGAAGTAGACTCGATCTTAATTGATGAAGCACGTACACCATTGATTATTTCAGGTCAAAGTGAAGATTCATCGCATTTATATCAGTTAATCAATAGCATTCCTCCAACATTAAAACCTCAGAAAGAAGAAAAAGTGGCTGATGGCGGACACTTCTGGGTTGATGAGAAACAACGCTCAGTTGAAATGACTGAGGTTGGTTACGAGACTGTTGAGCAAGAGTTAATCCGTATGGGATTACTTGCTGAGGGTGAAAGTCTTTATTCTGCTGCGAACCTAAATCTGGTTCACCATGTCACTGCTGCGATTCGTGCGCATTATCTCTATCAAAAGAACGTTCACTACATTATTGGCATTAATCCTCAGACTCAAAAAGAAGAAGTGATTATTGTTGATGAAAGTACAGGTCGTACGATGCCTGGTCGTCGTTGGTCTGAAGGTTTACACCAAGCGGTTGAAGCCAAAGAAAATATGGAAATTCAGCCTGAAAACCAAACTTTGGCAACCACAACGTTCCAGAACTATTTCCGTTTGTATAAAAAGCTTTCAGGCATGACAGGTACAGCTGATACTGAAGCTGCTGAAATGAAAGAAATCTACGGTTTAGATGTTGTTATTATCCCAACTCACCGTCCGATGGTGCGTAAGGATCACAACGACTTAATTTATTTAAATCGTAACGGTAAATACAACGCAATTATCGAAGAAATTACCAATATTCGTAAGCAGGGTGTTGCGCCGATTTTGATTGGTACTGCAACGATTGAGGCGAGTGAAATTTTATCTGCAAAGTTATTACAAGCAGGTATTCAACACGAAGTCCTCAATGCAAAACAACATGAGCGTGAGGCGGACATTATTGCTCAAGCAGGTAGTCCAAACGCCGTAACGATTGCAACAAACATGGCAGGTCGTGGTACCGATATTTTGCTTGGTGGTAACTGGAAAGCCAAACTCGCAAAAATTGAAAATCCTACGCCAGAAGATGAAGCTCGTTTACAAGCGCAGTGGGAAAAAGATCACGAAGATGTATTGAACTCAGGTGGTTTGCATATCATTGGTTCAGAGCGCCATGAATCACGTCGTATTGATAACCAGCTACGTGGTCGTGCGGGTCGTCAGGGTGACCCTGGTGTTTCTCGCTTCTACTTATCGCTTGAAGATGATTTGATGCGTATCTTCGCGGGTGATCGTGTTGTTGCCATGATGCGTGCAATGGGCTTACAGGAAAATGAAGCCATTGAACATAAAATGGTGAGTCGTTCTATTGAAAATGCACAGCGTAAAGTTGAAGCACGTAACTTTGATATTCGTAAAAACTTATTGAAGTATGATGATGTAAATAATGAACAACGTAAAATTATTTACTCACAACGTGATGAGATTTTGGCAGAAAGTACATTACAAGATTATATCGAAGAGATGCATAAAGAGGTGATGAAAGGTGTTATCGCGAACTTCATTCCACCTGAATCTATCCATGATCAATGGGATATTCCTGGTCTAGAAACCGCTTTACGTACGGATTTAGGTATCGAGCTTCCTGTACAGCAATGGTTAGATCAAGATCGCCGCTTGGATGAGGAAGGTCTGATTGCACGTATTTCTGATGAAGTGATTTCACGTTATCGTCAACGCCGTACGCAAATGGGTGATGAATCTGCTGCGATGTTAGAGCGTCACTTTATGCTGAACTCTTTAGATCGCCATTGGAAAGATCATTTAGCTGCGATGGATTATTTACGTCAGGGTATCCACTTGCGTGGCTATGCTCAGAAAAATCCAGAGCAGGAATATAAGAAAGAAGCATTTAATTTGTTTGTGAACATGTTGGGTATTATCAAATCAGACGTTGTGACTGATTTATCTCGTGTTCATGTACCAACAGCAGAAGAATTGGCTGAGCTTGAAGCACAACAACAACGTCAAGCTGAATCAATGCGTTTATCATTTGAACATGATGATGTAGATGGTTTAACGGGTGAAGTGACTGCATCTGAAGAGTCTGAATATTCAGCGAATAATGCTCCATTCCCAGTTCCAGAAAGCCGCAATGCACCGTGTCCTTGTGGTTCAGGATTAAAATACAAACAGTGTCACGGTAAAATTTAAACTTCGATATCGTTTGATAAAAAAAGCAGGGTTAATCCCTGCTTTTTTTACGAGAAGTAACTTGAGTCGTTAAGTGCTTTATAGTTTCATTATTCAATAGAATGACTTTGACTGAATTCGCATGAAACGCGGGAAGACAATGAAAAAACCATTACAACTTTTAATTTTAGCGAGTGTTGCGGTATCAAGTGTAGGCTTTGCTAATGAAGCACCACAAGCAACGATCACAACCACAGTAGACAAAGTACTTGCAGCAAAAGGCGCGACGACAGCTGAAGCTCAAGTTAAACGTGAAGTGACCACAGTAATCAGCCCTCGTACAGGGATTCGATATACACTTGGAGATACAGGGAATCGCCCAATTGTTTTGCAAACAGCGGCTATCGCACCTGCTAACTCTGCCAATATCAATCGTATCGTAGCTGCTAACCCGGCATTATCTGCAAAGAGTCAGGAAAAGGCGAAGATCGCACTCATCGGTGAAGCCGCAGTACAAGCTGCTGATGCAGCCGCAGTACAAGCTGCTGATGCAGCCGCTGCTCAAACAGCAAGTGCTCAAGCACCACAAGCTACCAATCAATAAAAGTTTCAACAAAAAAAGGAGATGCAGATGCATCTCCTTTTTTTACAGCTAATTAAAGAAAGCTAGGTAATAAAATCAGACCAATAATGATTGCAAACATCAGCCATTTTGCAAGATAGTAAACTTTACGATTACGTTGTTTTAAACCACGACCATAATGATGTACGGCATAGCCATACTTGAAAATTCGATTGATAAAACCTGTTTTATCTTGATCATCATTCGGTGAACTTGCTGCTGACATAACATTGCGACCAAACCAATGATTGATCTTCTGAGCCCAGCCCCATTTCATTGGACGCTCGATGTCACAGAATAAAATAATACGGGTCTGATCCGTTTTATTTTCAGCCCAATGTACAAAAGTCTCATCAAAAACAGTTGCTTCACCATCGCGCCAGCTATAGCGTTCTTGATCAACTTCAATAAAACAGTCATCGCTGTTTGGTGTTACTAAACCTAAATGATAACGAACTGAACCCGCATAAGGATCACGATGTTTACCTAAATAACTTCCAGATGGAAGTTCAGTAAACATTGCTGCTTTTACTGAAGGAATACTTTCTAACAAGGCAACTGTCTTAGGGCAAAGTTGTTGAGCTGATGGATGGCTAGCTTGATACCATTTTAAATAAAAACGTTTCCAACCACGTTTGAAGAAGGTATTAAAACCTGCATCGTTGTTCTTTTCAGCTGCTTTAATTTGATTTTGTAGCTGGATTGCTTCTTCACGGATTACTTGCCAATTGTCCTGTAATGGTTTGAGCTCAGGAAACTGCGCCACATCAAAGAATGGTTGGTTCGGTAATTTAGAGAAACCAGTCATAAACATATTAACTGGTGCTAGAAATGTCGAATGGTCGAATAATTGTCGAGATGCTTTTAATCGTTCTTTGCCACGATAATAAGTGTATAAAAAACTGACCAAAAATACGGCAACGATAATCACTGCGTACATGAGCACAATCATCTAAAAAAAGGGAGTCGCGTATTTTAGCACAAAAAATATTAGCGGGAGAGATGTTGTAGCGTTTGAAAAAGGGTGAGTGGAATTGGCCGACAAATGGTTTGAGTGAACCTCTTATGACGTTCACTCAATTAGAACATATAAATTAGACTTGGTTATTTACATCATCGTGTTTGGTTTCACGGATGAACAAAAACGCGATTAACGAAAGAATTGACGCTAGACTTAAATACATTCCAACAGCACCTAAACCATAGTTTTCAGCAAGTTTGGTTGCAATGTAAGGGGCAAAGGATGCACCAAAAATACCTGCTAAGTTGAAAGTTAATGCTGAACCTGTATAACGGACTGATGTTGGAAAAATCTCAGAAAGTACAGTTCCAATTGGTCCGTAAGTGAGTCCCATGATTGAGAGACCAATACATAAAAATAGGAACACAAGTAATGGGCTACCAGACCCTAAAAGCGGCGCAAAACAAAGTCCAAATAATGCTGATAAGATACAGATAGCAACCGATGTATTTTTACGTCCAAACTTTTCAGCAAGAATCGCTGAAACAGGAATGAAAGCTGCAAAGCAAAGTGTTGCGATCAATTGTAATTCAAGGAAATCACCGCGAGCATATCCCAGTTTTGTTGTACCCCAGTTGAGTGCAAAAACAGTTGTGAGATAGAACACGACAAAAGTACAAATCGCAGCAACAGTACCCAAGACCAACATTGGGAAATGTTTCGTCATAACCTCTTTGAATGGGACATTAACTTCTTTTTGTTTGTCTAAAACTTTTTGAAATGCAGGAGTCTCATGCAATTTCAGACGGATATAGAGACCAACCAGAACTAACACCGCACTTGAGACGAATGGAATACGCCAGCCCCAAGTCATGAAATCTTGTTCTGACATAAAAGCATTCAATAATAGGAAAGAACCTGTTGCGAGGATAAAACCAATCGGGGCACCCAGTTGAGGGAACATGCCATACCATGCACGTTTGCCTTCAGGTGCATTTTCAGTCGCCAGTAGAACAGCACCACTCCATTCACCACCAAGACCGAGACCTTGACCTAAACGGCATAAAGCTAATAGTAAAGGAGCTGCAAGACCAATTTGTGCATAGGTTGGCAGCAAACCGATACAAACGGTTGATATCCCCATAGTGAGTAAAGCTGCGACTAAAGTTGCTTTACGTCCAATTCGATCTCCCAAATGTCCAAAAATTGCGGCTCCGATCGGGCGAGCAATAAAGGCAATTGCAAAAGTTGCGAGGGATTTTAGTACAGCGGCACCATCACTACTTTCTGGGAAAAATAAATGAGGAAAAATTAAAACGGCTGCAGTTGCGTAGATATAGAAGTCAAAAAACTCAATCGTGGTACCCACGAGACTGGCAAATAATACCCTTGTTTTTGAATTGCTTGCCACTTCGGGGGTGACAGTCGTAGTGCTAGACGACATACGAGACCTTATTTTATTTGATCAAGACACAGAAATATGGACTTGAGAATTCCTTGAATGCAAAGTCTACTCATGAAACTAGTGTCATTTCTTTTGGCCTGTTGACAGGAGTTAAAGTACATAACAGTAGATTGCAAGAAAGTGTAAACCTGCCCCTATTAGCACAAATACATGCCAAATTGCGTGGGTATATCTTACCTTTTTTAAAGCATAAAACAATGTGCCGACAGTATAAGCAAGCCCACCCGCAATCAATAACTGGATTGCTTCTTTTGATAGATAACGTTGCATATCATCCATAACCAACACGGCTAACCACCCCATGATGATATAGGCAGCCAAAGATACTTTTTGAAAACGATGAATTAGGATCAGTTTAAATACCGTCCCAATCAAGGCGATGATCCATAGCGCAATTAATAAATAATGTGCTTTCGCTGTCGGGATTGCGATACTTAGAAAGGGGGTATATGTTCCTGCAATCAGATAATAAATCGCAGTATGGTCAAGTTTTTTATACCAGTAGCGTTTCATTCCATCTTGAGAGAAATGGTAAAGCATAGAACTGCTGAGGAGTAATACAAGACTGAACCCATATACCCATAAACTCATCCATTGTCCGAAAGGTAGTCCATATCCTTTGATAATTAGAAACACCGATGCAATTAGCGCCAGAGCTGCCCCAATCCCGTGACTATAGGCATTAATTAATTCTTCTTTGGGATCATAATTGGTTAGAAAATTAGCGTTCATTGAGCTTCTAATAGTATAAAAATACAACTGTATCGTAATGCAATTTCCCTTTTAAAGTAAGACGCTATAAAATTTAGTTTCTATTTGTCAGGTTTTCACTATGTTTGCGCCCAAATTTTCCTTTGAACAAGAACCGCAATTTTTCTTGGAGATTCAGCAATCTATTGAAAACAATAGTTTTGATCGATTGATCTTGAGTCAATACAAGGGTGAAATGATAGATTTAGAAAAAATGACTTTTCGCATTATTGAACTGCAAAATCAAAGTATGCTGTCCTGTTTATATCATTATAAAACGCAAGATATTACTAAGAATTATCCGATTGAAGAGGGATTAGAGAAAATAGCCGAGCTGTTGGCTCAGTCGAAACAAGCCAATCTATTTACAATGCATCAAGATATTCAACTGAAAAAAAACAAAAAGAAAGCCATGTTGAATGCACAAAAAAAGCAAATCAGTGTAAACCAAGTTCAACAGCATCATGATCGTGAAAAACATCGATTTGTTCAGCAACAAAGTCCATTTCTTAAACATCTTGGAATTACCGATGAAAAGGCACAAATCATTCCAAGTATGGCGCGCAAGTGGAAACAGATTAATAAGTTTATTGAAATTTTTTCAAATGCTTATGAGCAAATTGATGCCTCTCAACAAGAACTTAATATTGTTGATTTTGGTTCAGGAAAAGGTTATTTAACTTTTGCTTTGTATGATTATTTATTAGAGCAAAATAAAACTCCGTTAATCACAGGTGTTGAACTGCGTTCGAATCTTGTACAGTTTTGCCAAAAAGTTGCAGATGATGTTGGATTTAATCATCTTGATTTCTTTGAAGGTGACGTGCGGAGCTATGCCCCAGAAAAGCTAGATGTCATGATTGCACTACATGCTTGTGATGTAGCAACCGACTTTGCAATTCATACAGGAATTCGTCTGAATGCCTCAATGATCATGTGTGCGCCATGCTGCCATAAAGAGTTGCGACCTCAATTAAAAAGCCCAGAGGTTTTACAACCGATGCTTCAGTTTGGCATTCATGCAGGGCAGCAGGCAGAAATGCTGACAGATACATTGCGTGCTTTGTTGCTTAAGGCTTACGGCTATGAAACTAAAGTTTTTGAATTCGTTTCACTGGAACATACCAGTAAAAATAAGATGATTTTAGCGACCAAGCGTAAAGATGTTCAGCAGCCTGATCCGAAAATTATGCAGCAAATTCGAGCCTTAAAACAGATGTATGGTATCCAAAAACAAAGCTTAGAATTGCTGTTACAAGATCAAATGCCGATCGAAAATTTAGGTTGTAAGTGCTAATTAAGCTGAGATCGAGATGTATAGAGTCCAAAGTGGTCACTGGGATAAGTTAGAGCAAGACGCAAAGTTCATTCGAAAACAAGTTTTTATAATTGAGCAGAACATTCCTGAAGAAGAGGAGTGGGATGATCAAGATATGATTCCAGATCATTTTGTTGTCTATGATCAAGATCAACCAATTGCGACTGCGCGTTTATTACAAAACAATAGTGTAGGGCGTGTGGCTGTACTCAAAGCTTATCGCGGACAAGGAATTGGACGTATGATTATGTTAGAGATTATTCGGCAAGCACATCAACAAGATCGAAAATTTCTTCAGTTATCTTCACAAGTTCACGCCATTTCATTCTATGAAAAATTAGGATTTTCGATACAAGGGGATGCATACGATGAGTGTGGAATTCCTCATATAAAAATGCAGTTGGTGATTGAAACTAAAAATCACTGAAACGAAGATTTAGATCATAACTTGCTCGATCGATGCTCAGATCGAGCAAGTTGTATTTCTTTATTGGTGTTGCTGATGTTGGGTTTCAACCTCTGAGCTTGCTTGAGCGTTTTCTTGAGCGATTGCTTTTTGTTGTTCTGCTGCTCGCTGCGCTCCAGGCATATAATCTGGTTCATTGCTCATAGCTAAGTAGAAGAAACTGAGAAAAATTGTACTAAGTACCCCAACGATAATGACAAATTTCCAACCTAATACGGTTTCACTTGAATCGTTGTGAGAGTTTGAGCGATTACTCATAGAAAATTCCAAAAATAAAATAAATAAAAAACTTGCTAGAACAACATCATTTAATCAATTTGATAAAAAGCCTAAACATTATATGGTTTTATAGTTTGTTTTGGGTTGTCTGATGATTTGTATTATTGATTGAAACTTGAAAGTTGATTTGCAAAAAAGAATAGTCTGAAATTAATATTTAGGGCTAAATTTAAGCGATTATTTAGAATTAGATATGATTTACATAAGTTTCCAAGTCTTCAATATTATAGTATTCAAAGACTTGGAATAGGTGAGATGATTATAGGGCGTTCCAATCTTCAATAGCTTTGAAGCCTGTTTCTAGACCAATATCATAACTATAACGAATCTTGGCTTTATTCTTGGTGAGTCGACCCGCCATATGTTTTAAGTCGGGTGGGCAAACCTCCAATATTTTTTGTTCAGATGCTGTTCTAACAAATTCAACAGATTCATTATAGCGTTGCGTTCTTGCTAATAAACTTTTGGCAAAACCATGTCGTTGCTTAAATGCGTACTTTGCAAGGAGTTGATCACCTTTACTACTGGCTTTGTAGTAATTTTTGGGGCGAGTTCTCAGTACCATGAGTTTAGATACATTAGTTTGTTTCGCCGTCCAAAGTACGGGGAGAGCATCTGCGACTCCGCCATCAAAGTAGGGTTCACCAAAAACTTCTACTGCTTGACGAGTAAGCACTGGAATAGAACTTGATGCACGTAATCCATCGAGAATGTTGTCTTTAGAGGCTTTGATATATGTTGCATCTCCTGAAATAGCATGGGTCAATACCATGTAGAACTCAGGATGATTGGCAAATAATTGAGCTTGATTGAGTGGATTTTCTTTTTCAACCACTTCCCACATCCATTTCAAATCAAGTAAGTCACCACCTTTGAAGAAGCGTCCATAATGAATGAATTCAGATCGAAGAGAATGATCTAGATAGATTTGTAGGGTGCGACCTTGTTGAGCTGCGAGGTAATTAGCGACATTGGTAGAACCAGATGAAACACCAACACAAAGATCAAATGGATTAAATTGTTGCAGTAAAAATGCATCTAAGACACCGCTGGTAAATGCGCCGCGCATTCCACCACCTTCAACGACCAGTGCTTGACGATTTTGGTGAAGCATTCAGTATCTCGAATAGGATGATAAATCCCTGTTTAACACGGATTTATCATCTTCGACAAGAATACTTTAGTGATTGTGTTGCTGATGCTCGCTATGTTGAGCTTCGCCATTTGCTGAAGATTGTGACATTTCAGCTGCTGCCGCTGCTTTTTTTTGATTCATTGGCATATAGTCAGGCTCATTATTTATGGCTAAATAAAAAATCACCATAAAGATAAAGCTTAAAATGCAAGTGATGATCAGTGCTTTCCAACCCCACGGCGAGGTTTCAGGACATAATTTCTCAGACATAAGACAAATTTCCAAAGGACAAAAAGTAAAGCAGAATTGGTATATTTATAGCACAATTTGTGATGGATTAGACGCAATTCGGTTTTCTATCAATAAATACAAAAAAGCTCATATCAGTTAAAGAAACTGATATGAGCGTAAAGTGAAGAGAGTGAAAAAATTATTGAATAATTTCTTTCTTCTGCGCTTTGTCTTTTAACGATTGTGGTGGATTGAAACGTTCACCATATTTAGCAGCCAATTCCTCTGAACGTTGTAGTGATTTTTCAATCCCATTTTGATTTAGGAATTGAATTGCACCACCAGTCCATGGAGCAAAACCGATTCCAAAAATTGAACCGACATTGGCATCAATTACTGATTCTAGAACACCTTCTTCATAGCAGCGTAAGGTATCGAGTGCTTGAACAAACAAGAAACGATCAATCATATCTTGTTCAGAAATATCATTCTCTTTCGTCCAACGGCTGAGCCCATCCCACAAATGTTTTTTGCCATTTTCTGGATATTCATAGAAGCCTGCACCTGCTGCTTTACCTTTACGATTTAGCTCGTGAATCATGGTGTGAACCACTTCATCTACAGGAGTTTTCGGTAAGTCTTTCCCTTCAGCTTGCAGTGCTTTGCGCGTTTCGCTTGCTACATGCTCAGTCAGAGTTAAAGATACTTCATCCTGAATCGCAAGAGGACCAACAGGCATACCAGCTTTGAGTGCTGCCATTTCGATTTTTGCTGGATGTACACCCTCAGCAAGAAGACGCATACCTTCTTGAATGAACGTACCAAACACACGACTGGTAAAGAAACCACGACTGTCATTTACCACGATTGGTGTTTTAGCAATTTGTTGTACAAAGTCATAGGCTTTAGCTAATGTTTCAGCTGAAGTTTCTTTGCCTTTGATGATCTCGACCAATTGCATTTTGTCGACTGGGCTAAAGAAATGTAAACCAATAAAGTTTTTTGCATCTTTACTTGCTGTTGCTAGACCTGTGATTGGTAAGGTAGACGTGTTCGATGCAAAAATTCCATCTTCCGCTAAATACTGCTCAGCTTCTTGAGTCACTTTGGCTTTGAGTTCTTGATTTTCAAATACTGCTTCAATGATTAAATCACAGCCTTGTAGATCAGCTGCATCAGCAGTAGCTGTAATAAGCGCTAACACTTGATCACGTTTTTCTGCGGTCATACGACCTTGTGAAACACGTTTATCAAGTAGCTTTTGTGAATAAGCTTTGCCTTTCTCTGCATTTTCTACAGACACATCTTTGAGTACGACAGGAATTCCTTTGATTGCGGTTGAATAGGCAATCCCTGCACCCATCATACCTGCACCTAAAACACCGACTTTCTTCGCTTGCCATTTAGCAACTTCAGCAGGACGACTCGCACCTGATTTAATTGCATTTAGACCATGCCAAAACGTACCGATCATGTTCTTCGACACTTGACCGACAGTCAGTTGCGTAAAGTAACGTGATTCAATACGAAGCGCGGTATCTACATCGACTTGTGCGCCTTCAACCGCAGCCGCCATGATTGCTTCAGGTGCAGGGTAGCAACCTTTGGTTTTGTCACGTAGCATTGCTGGCGCAATCGCAAGCACTTGTGCAACCGCAGGAGTGCTTGGACTGCCACCGGGGATTTTGTAGCCTTTCACATCAAATGGTTGCTGTGCTGCTTTTGTAGAAGGTGGATTAGCTTTCACCCAAGCAATTGCTTTTTCTAACAGCTTTTGTTCATTCTCAGCTGTGTCATGTACCAAACCAAGAGATTTTGCTTTATCGACACCAAATTGCTTACCTTCCATAAGGAACGGGAATGCATTTTGTAAGCCCAGCAAACGTACCATACGGACGATACCACCACCGCCAGGAAGTAGTCCTAAAGTCACTTCAGGTAAACCAAATTTAGTTTTTGGATCATTAATGGCAATACGATAATGACAACCTAAAGCGATTTCCCAGCCACCACCAAGCGCAGTGCCGTTTAAAGCTGCAACAACAGGCACACCTAAAGTTTCGATTGTGCGTAAGTCACCTTTGAGTTTTTCAATCATCTTGAAAAATTCAGTAGCGTGTTCAGGTTGTACCTGAATCAGCTCATCTAGGTCACCACCAGCAAAGAAGGTTTTCTTAGCTGAACGGAAAATAATACCTTTCAGATCAGTTTCAGCTTTAAGCTTTTGACTGACTTCATCTAAAGCATCACGGAACTCTGCATTCATGGTGTTTGCAGATTGACCAGATGAATCTAGTGTAAGAATTACAATATTGTCAGCGTTTTTTTCGTATTTAATAGCGCTCATGTTGTTCTCCTTACACCAACTCGATAATGGTAGCGATACCCATACCACCACCGACACATAATGTTGCTAGACCACGTTTTTTACCTTGACGCTCTAATTCATCTAACAAAGTTCCTAGAATCATGGCACCAGTTGCCCCTAATGGATGTCCCATCGCAATCGCACCACCATTGACGTTGACTTTCTCAGCAGGAACTTTCAGTTCTGTAATAAAACGCATTACCACAGCTGCAAAAGCTTCATTCACTTCAAATAAATCAATATCGTTGATGCTCAAGCCTGCTTTTTCTAATGCTTTACGTGCAGCAGGGGCAGGACCAGTCAACATAATGGTTGGATCTGTACCGACTAATGCAGTTGCAAGCACCTTGGCACGAGGTTTTAAACCTTGCTCTTTGACTGCTTTTTCAGAAGCCAATAACACCACCGCAGCACCATCAACGATACCTGATGAGTTACCCGCATGATGGACGTGATTGATTTTTTGAGCTTCAGGATACTTCTGTAAAGCAACAGCATCGAAGCCCATTTGACCCATCATTTCAAAGCTAGCATTCAGTTTTGCTAAACCTTCAACTGTGGTATTTCCTTTGATAAATTCATCTTTTTCTAAGATTGTTACACCTGCATGATCTTTCACAGGCACAACTGATTTATCGAAATAACCATTTGCCTGAGCGGCAGCAGCCTTTTGTTGCGAACCGACCGCAAATGCATCTACATCTGCGCGGCTATAACCATCTAAAGTTGCGATTAAGTCTGCACCTACACCTTGTGGAACAAAAGACGATTTCAAATTGGTTTCTGGATCAAGCGCCCATGGACCACCATCAGAACCCATTGGAATGCGTGACATTGACTCCACACCGCCAGCAACTACAACATCTTCCCAACCTGAACGAACTTTTTGTGCTGCCAAGTTCACCGCTTCTAAACCAGAAGCACAGAAACGGTTGATTTGTACGCCTGCGACATCATCATTCCAACCTGCAGCAATCGCAGCAGTTTTGGCAATATCCCCACCTTGATCACCAATCGGTGTCACACAACCGAGAACGATATCATCGACTTTAGATGTGTCGAGTTGATGGCGTTGTTGTAATTCATTCAATAATGTTGTGAGTAAAGTAATTGGTTTTACTTCATGTAATGAGCCGTCTTTTTTTCCTTTTCCGCGTGGTGTGCGAATGGCATCAATAATATAGGCCTCGCTCATAGCTGTTCCTTGTATTGCCTTAAATTAAAATCATTGTGCTTCGAGTGTACTCAATTTAAGTGTCAGTGCAATGATGATAAACATTGGTAAGTTTGATGTTTTTCGCCAATTCAGTTCACTATTGAATAGTTGAAATATTAAGTAAAATGCATGTCCATAATTCAACATAATTTGCTTGATGAATTTTATTAATATTATTGGTACTACGGGTTCTGGCAAATCTACGCTGGCTCGAAAGTTGGCGGAAAAATTAAAAATACAATATATCGAACTGGATGATTTACTATGGCTAGATGATTGGCAAGAATCTTCAAATGATGCATTTTTTTGCAAACTTAAACTGAGTATGAATGCAGCATCAACGGGATGGGTGATCGATAATCTTTATTCACGCAGTATTGATATGATTTGGTCTGAGGTGGATACGGTCATTTCGCTAGATTATTCTTTTTCTGTTAACTTTTATCGTCTTACTAAACGGACTTTGTGGTGTATTTTAAGTCGTGAGCGATTATGGAAAAACTCGAATAATAGAGAGAACTTGAAAATGGTATTCTCCCAAAAATCGATTTTTTTATGGATGTTTCAGAAATATCCACAAAATAAGAAAAGGTATTTAGCGATGATGAACAACCCTAAATACCAGCACATACGATTTATTCACCTAACTTCGCCTCGGAAGACAGCTGCTTTCATAAAACAAATGAGTGTTGATTGATAATTGGCATTAAAATCAGGGTGTTGGCTATATTTTTCAAGATAATTTTTGGGCTTTACGGCTGTAATACTTGTTATTAGATTGCTTATCAATCAGTTTTTTTCAAAACAATCTCTTTAAAAAAAATAGATTAAAATCTGAGATTAAACTATTGATTAGACAAGTTTAAATGAAAGAATTGACTATATTCAGATTCATTATATTCAGCAAAGGCTTCACCCTCTACGAAACCAAATTTCTTGTATAGATGAATTGCTGCATCAAAGTGGGAGTCTTTCCCCGTTTCTAAACTCACTTTTTGAAAATTGCTATGTTTAGCAATTTTCAAAAGATAATCGAGTAAGTGTGTCGCTACACCTTGACGTAGATGTTGGGGATGAGTCCGCATCGATTTAAGTTCAGCATGATAGGGGTTAAGCTCTTGAATCGCACCACAACCAAGAAGCTGATCATCACGCCAAAGTGTATAAAATCGAATGGAGTCTTTTTGTAGGCTGCTGAAATCGAGTGCAAAACTATGCTCAATCGGTGTGTTCTGATGCATGCCGTGCAAATGAATGCGTATGAGGTCTTGAACTTGTGGGTCTGAAAAATCGCCTTTTTTGATTATCATTATTTATCGTGATTGTTGAGGAATATAGTGGATTAATACCATATTTTTCAACAAGTGTTCAACTTTTTAGGGTTGAACACTTTGTCTGATTTAAGTTAATTGTGATGCCCATGCAACTGGCGATATAAACCTGGGGTAACACCAGTCCATTTTTTAAAGGCACGGTGAAAGGTACTGGTTTCACTAAAGCCAACTTGTTGAGCAACATCTTCTAAAGTGAGGTTTGGAGTGAGCAATAAATGAATCGCAGCGTCACGACGTAAGGCATCTTTGACACCTTGATAGCTTTTACCTTCCGCAGCCAAACGACGACGTAATGTTTGAGGAGATAAATACAACATAGATGCCACATCATTTAAAGTTGGCATTTCTTCACCGATTTGGCTCTTCAATACATCACGGATACGCGAAGTGAGTGAGTTGGTGTTTTTGAATTTCACTAGAAGTTGTGCTGGTGCGGCTTTTAAAAACTCTTCTAAAGTTTTTTCATCCTGACGAATAGGTAGATCTAAATAATCTGCAGCAAAGGTAATTTCTGTACGCGGTGCGTCAAACTGCATCACTGGTGCAAAAAATAGCGCATCATATTCATCAGCATGGTTAGGGCGTTCATAACCAAAATGGACACGCTCCAAAGGTAAGCGACGTTCGATTAACCACGAAGCAAGACCATGCCAAATCATCAGCATACTTTCCGTAATAAAATGATCAGGGTCAAGCGCTTTAGGAATGTGAGGTACTAAACGAGCTTCGTGTTTATCACGCTCTAAACTTACAGACCATTCATCACCGAATAATTTGTAAAATTGTGAGGAAAGTTCGAGTGCTTGTCCAAGTGTTTTCGAATGTATGATCAATTGGCACATGATCGCAAATGTACCTAAACGACGTGGTTGAACATCGAAACCAACGTGTTCGTCTTGGGTGACCATCCATAACATTTTGACAAAGCGAGTGTATTGCTCTGGGGAGATTCGAGCTTTAGGTTGACGAAGCAATTCTGCTTCAATACCGACATGTGAAAGTAATGTTTCAACGTCCATGCCTAGGCGTTTTACACCTGTTAAAGCCGCATTCACGAAGTGGATGCTGATCGTATCACGGCTCATATTGAATCCTTCAGTTTCTTTACTATTCACGATAATTGACCTAAATAACCGTCTAAAATATCTAATTGAGCAATTGACAAGAAAAAATTATTGCTCACTAAGTACATGTTAAATTGCCGAAACTATCAAGGTAAATGGCTGAACATGACATTGTTTTTGTGTTTATCCGAACCTAGTATAAAAGAAAATTTGAACAATATGAGTAAAAATTATTATGCCAACTGCTTTAAAGGGATTGAAAGTTCTAGATTTTTCTACTTTGTTACCTGGTCCATTCGCGAGTATGTATCTTGCAGACATGGGTGCAGAAGTTATCCATGTAGAATCTCCGAGTCGTCCAGATTTGGTTCGAATCATGCCACCTTATGCCAATGGTCAAGCCACTGCGCATAGTTATCTTAATCGAAATAAACAGTCCATTACGCTTGATCTAAAAGGTGCTGCAAATATTGAGTTAATTAAAAATAAAATTTCAGAGTTTGACATCCTGCTTGAACAATTTCGACCAGATGTGATGCGTCGATTAGGGTTGGATTATGAAACGCTTGCTGAGATCAATCCTCGATTAATCTATTGTTCTATTACAGGTTACGGTCAAACAGGTGCATATAAAGATCGTGCAGGGCATGATATTAACTATCTAGCTTTAGCTGGTATTTCGGGTCATAGTGGTCGACAAGATAGTGGACCACCTCCATTGGGTGTACAGATTGCGGATGTCGCAGGAGGTTCTTTGCATGCGGTTATTGGGATTTTAGCTGCTGTAGTTGAGCGTCAGCGTAGTGGTATGGGGCAATACATAGATATTTCTATGACGGACTGTGTGGCTAGTTTAAATAGTATGGCCGCCTCAGCAAGTTTGGCTGGTCAGACACCGCAAGGTCCTGAGCAAGGGATGCTGAATGGTGCTATTTTCTATGATTATTATGAAACCAAAGATGGTCGTTATTTCTCTGTAGGAAGTTTAGAACCACAGTTTATGACTGGGTTAGCTGCTGCATTAGAGTTACCTATATTGATGGCAAAAGGTAGTTCTTTTGACCCCGAAGACCGTCAAGCGATTAAACAAGCCTTAAAGGAAAAGTTTAGCTCCAAAGATTTTGCTGAGTGGCAATCAATTTTTTCGCAATTAGATATTTGTGTGGAGCCAGTGTTGAGCTTAGATGAGGCTTTGACTTCACCGATTGCAAAACAACGCGGTTGGGTGGTCGATGTACCTTTATCTGAAAATACAGATCAAACTGAGCCTCAATTAGCATGCCCAATCAAATTTTCACGTTCTCAAATGCGCTATCAATTTATCGGACAAGGTTTGGGTCAAGGAAAATGGTAGAAAATATGTGCATACAATCACAACTTGGTAAAATCTTGCACATTTAATCAAGTGATTAACATTTTGAATAAATTAATCAATTAAAAATGGGCGTAACCTTTTATATACAAAAACATAAAAGGTTACGTAAACATGACAATCTCTAAATCATGGGTTGTATCTTGTTTATCCGTTCTTTCATTGAGTCTTTTCACACATCACACTCAAGCAGCTTCTTCCGCATTTGATCCTCATGGTCAATGGCTGTTGGGTGATTGGAACGGTCAACGCACTGCGTTACAAGATCAAGGTTATAACTTTTCTGCTGATTACACAGGTGAATTTGCAGGGGTTTTAGATTCTAAACAATATTCAAGCCATGGCAGTGAATTCACTGGGCAACTGGCTTTAGGCACACACTTTGACTTAAATAAAATTTTAGGTTGGCAAGACACTGAAGCTCAAATCACGGTGACCTATCGAGATGGCCAATCATTGTCCCAAACTGCAGATGGTTTACAAGGACATCTAAGTTCTACCCAAGAAGTTTGGGGGCGTGGTCAAACTTGGCGTTTAACTGATCTATGGATCAAAAAGAAATTTTTAGATCAAACTTTAGATATCAAGGTGGGACGTTTTGGTGAAGGTGAGGATTTCAACAGTTTTAACTGTGATTTCCAAAACTTGGCATTATGTGGCTCTCAAGTCGGCAATTGGGTGGGTGATCAATGGTACAACTGGCCTGTCAGTCAATGGGCATTGCGAGTCAAATATAATCTGCAGCCAGATTTATATGCGCAAATTGGTGCGTATGAATATAACCCAGAGAACTTACAGCGTGGTAAAGGCTTTAATTTAAGTACAGATGGATCACATGGTGCGATTATTCCAGCTGAGCTGGTCTGGGCACCAAAACTTGGTCAACAATCTCTTTTAGGTGAATACCGTTTTGGTTACTACTACAGCACTGCTGATGCTGCTGAAATTGAAAACCCAAGCAAAACTGGACATAAACAAGGCGGTTGGTTTACTGCCAAACAGCAATTAACACGTCATGATGATCAATCTGATCGTGGTTTAACTGGTTTTGTGAATGTCACAGTACATGATTCAAAAACCAACTCCATCAAAGATATGCAAAATGTTGGATTGGTTTATAAAGGTCTGCTCAATCAGCGTCCACAAGATGAACTAGCACTCGGCGTAGCACGTATTCATGCTAATGACAAAAACAATCCTTTATTAGATGAAGAATACAATACTGAGTTGTATTACGGCATCCATGCAACTAATTGGTTGACCATCCGTCCAAATATTCAATATGTACATCATGTTGGTGCGTTGAAAGATGGGGATAAAACATGGGTGGGTGGCGTCAAGTTTCAAACCATTTTTTAAGTGTTTTATTCGGAGTTCTATAGCTCATGTTTGCAACTCAATCGGGCTATAGAACGCTTTAGATTTTTAATTGAATGTTAAGTGAATTGATCATTTGCTTAGTCATTCTAATAAATACAAAGATGCAAGGTGATCTTATGAATCAATCTGCTTCAAAATCAGGATTGCGAACGTTGACGGTAATGATCCTTGCCCTCATTGCTTTGTTCCTGCTTATTGGTGGTGTATGGCTCGCAGCTATTGGTGGGTCTTTTTATTATGTGATTGCAGGTGTGTTGTTACTCATCGTAGCAGTACAACTTTATAAGCGTGCTTCTGGTCCACTCTGGGTCTATGCCGCTTTAATGTTAGGAAGTGTGATTTGGGGTGTTTGGGAAGTTGGAACGGACTTCTGGGCACTGGCTCCACGTCTTGATGTTTTGGGTGTGTTGGGTTTGTGGTTGTTAGTACCTGCTGTAACAAGAGGTATTGATAAACTTGGCTCAAGTAAGGTTGCGCTATCATCGACTTTAGTTATCGCTATTGTGGTGATGGTGTACTCGATCTTTAATGATCCTCAAGAAATTAATGGTGTGATTCAAACACCTCAACCTGCACAAGCGAAAGCAGTTGATGGTGTAGCACCTGAGGACTGGCCTGCCTATGGTCGTAGTCAAGGAGGGGAGCGTTATTCTCCTCTGACTCAAATTAATGACAAAAATGTCAAAGATTTGAAAGTTGCTTGGACGTTCCGTACAGGTGATTTTAGAACTGAAAATGACTCAGGTGAAACGACTAATCAGGTAACACCAATTAAAATCGGCAACAATATGTATATGTGTACGCCACATCAACATTTGATTGCACTTGATCCTGCAACAGGAAAAGAAAAATGGCGTTTTGATCCAAAACTTAAAACGGACAAGACTTTCCAGCATTTAACTTGTCGTGGGGTGATGTACTACGATGCTGCAAACACCACTGAGTTTGCAACCAGTTTACAGGCGAAAAAATCAACTTCGACTGAATGTCCTCGTAAAGTTTTTGTTCCGGTTAATGATGGTCGTTTAGTCGCAGTGAACGCAGATACAGGTAAAGCATGTTCTGACTTCGGTCAAAATGGCGAAGTGAATTTACAAGAATTCATGCCATATGCATATCCAGGTGGCTATAACCCAACTTCACCAGGTGTTGTATCTGGTACTACAGTGGTAATTGCAGGTTCAGTGACCGATAACCATTCCAATAAAGAGCCATCAGGTGTGATTCGTGGTTATGACGTGAATACTGGTAAGTTGCTGTGGGTATTCGATACGGGTGCTGCTGATCCGAATGCAATGCCAGGTCAAGACACAACATTTGTGCATAACTCGCCAAATGCATGGGCGCCACTTGCTTATGATGCAAAATTGGACATCGTCTATGTACCGACAGGTGTAGGTACACCTGATATTTGGGGGGGCGACCGTACTGAGTTGAAAGAGCGCTATGCGAACTCAATGCTGGCGATTAATGCAACCACAGGTAAGCTAGTTTGGAGTTTCCAAACTACACATCATGATTTGTGGGATATGGATGTACCATCTCAACCTTCATTGGCGGATATTCAGGATAAATCTGGTCAAACGGTCCCTGCGATTTATGTCTTAACTAAAACAGGAAATGCCTTTGTTTTAGATCGTCGTAATGGTCAGCCAATAGTACCGATTACTGAAAAACCAGTTCCGCAAACAGTGAAGTGGGGACCACAAACTAAAGGTGAGTTCTATGCTAAAACTCAACCATTCTCTGACTTTAACTTAGCACCTAAAGATAAATTAACAGATAAAGACATGTGGGGTGCCACCATGTTTGACCAGTTAATGTGTCGGGTGAAGTTTAAACGTTTGAATTACGATGGTATTTATACACCACCTTCTGAAAATGGCACTTTAGTATTCCCTGGTAATCTCGGTGTATTCGAATGGGGCGGTATGTCAGTGAATGCTGACCGTCAAGTTGCAGTCATGAACCCGATTGGCTTGCCATTCGTAAGCCGTTTAATTCCAGCAGATCCAAACCGTCAAGCAGTCGCACGTGGTGCGGGTACAGAGCAGGGCATGCAACCGATGTATGGTACGCCATATGGTGTAGATATTAGTCCGTTCCTGTCTCCATTCGGTTTGCCTTGTAAGCAACCTGGTTGGGGCTTTGTTGCTGGTGTGGATTTAAAAACACACGAAGTGGTTTGGAAAAAACGTATTGGTACGATTCGTGATAGTTTGCCAAATCTATTCCAATTACCACCAGTGAAAATTGGTGTACCTGGTTTAGGTGGTTCGATTTCAACAGCAGGTAATGTGATGTTTGTTGGGGCGACTCAAGATAACTACATCCGTGCCTTTAATGTTTCAAATGGCGATAAGTTATGGGAAGCTCGTTTACCAGCAGGTGGTCAGGCAACACCAATGACTTATGAAGCTAACGGTAAACAATATGTGGTGATTATGGCGGGTGGACACGGTTCATTTGGTACTAAAATGGGTGATTATCTCGTTGCCTATGCTTTACCAGATAAGAACTAATTTCATTTGGAAATTGAATATAAAAGCTCAGATTCGTCTGGGCTTTTCCTTTTTGTAGTCATTAGATAGGCTTATCAATAAAACCGTTATTAAATATGCAAAAAAAGCATTTTATTGATGAAACAAAGCTCGTTATGCTAAACGCCTTTATAATGAATGACTAGCCATACGCCATGTATTTATATACGGATTTCGATCAACAACTGATTAACCAACGCGTTGCTCAGTTTCGCGATCAAACAGAACGCTATTTAGCAGGAAAATTGACCGAAGACGAATATCGTCCATTACGTTTGCAAAATGGTTTATACGTGCAACGTTATGCGCCGATGCTCCGTATTGCCGTGCCGTATGGCTTGATGAATACTAAACAACTTAGAAAAATTGCTGAAATCGCGACCCAATACGATCGTGGTTATGCTCACGTTTCAACACGTCAAAACATTCAGTTAAACTGGCCGGCATTAGAAAATGTTCCAGATATTTTAGCTGAACTTGCGACAGTGCAAATGCATGCTGTACAAACCTCAGGTAACTGTATTCGTAACACCACCACTGATCAGTTTGCGGGTGTTGTTGCAGGTGAAATTGCTGATCCGCGTCCTACATGCGAATTGATTCGTCAGTGGAGTACATTCCACCCCGAATTTGCATTCTTGCCACGTAAGTTCAAAATCGCCGTTTCTGCTCTTGAAGAAAAAGATCGTGCTGCAACAGCATTTCATGATATCGGTGTTTATATCGTACGCAATGATGCTGGTGAGATTGGTTATAAAATCATGGCGGGCGGTGGCTTAGGTCGTACACCAATTATTGGTAGCGTCATTCGTGAGTTCTTACCACGTGAAGATTTGATTGCTTATCTTGAAGCGACTTTACGTGTATATAACTTACATGGTCGTCGTGATAACAAATATAAAGCACGTATCAAAATTTTAGTTAAAGCACTTACGCCAGAAGTCTTTGCTCAAAAAGTTGAGGCTGAATTTGAGCACACACGTGAAGCTCTAAGAATTCAACCAGAAATCTTAAAAAAATTGGATGAAGAATTTACACCATTCGATTATCAAGACCTAGAAGATGAGGATTTCACAGCATTATTCGCTGAAAATCCAAAGTTCAAACAATGGTACAACGTCAATACTAATGCTCATAAAGTTAAAGGTTATCGTATCGTTACGATTTCTTTGAAGCGTGCTGGTATTGCTCCTGGTGACGTAACATCAGAAGAAATGAACTTAATCGCTGATTTAGCAGATAAGTATACGTTTGGCGAGTTCCGTACTACACATGAACAAAATATTTCATTGGTAGACGTACCACAGAAAAATTTATTTGAATTGTGGCAAACGCTTGAACAGCACAACATGGCTCGTGCACATATTGGTTTTATTACCGATATTATTTGCTGTCCAGGTGGTGATTTCTGTTCATTAGCTAACGCAAAATCAATTCCTATTTCAGAAGCGATCACACGTCGTTTTGAAGATCTTGATACCATTTATAATTTAGGTGAACTAGACCTAAATATCTCAGGATGTATGAATGCTTGTGGTCATCACCATGTAGGCAATATTGGTATTCTTGGTGTAGATAAAAAAGGTGCTGAGTTCTATCAAATCACTTTAGGTGGTAATGCGAATCATGATGCATCTATTGGTGATATTTTAGGACCATCTTTTGCTGCAGATGCTGTACCCGACGTGATCGAGGAAATTTTGAATACTTACCTAGATTTGCGTACTGAAGGTGAGCGTTTTATCGATACATACCGTCGTGTAGGGATTCAGCCATTTAAGGAGCGTGCTTATGCTTAATACATCGCTACAAGTGCTTTCTAAAGATGGCACGATTGCAGACAATACTTATCAAGTTATTGCAGAAGATGGAGCAATTCCCCAAGGTGATGTTGTTTTAACAACAGCTCAATTGAATGAATTGCCAAATATACAAGGTAAAAAAGCGTTGTATATCACTGTAAATGATTCACCTGAAACACATCAGTTCCCTTTAAGCGAATTAGATGCAATATTCATTGAATTTGCTGGTTTTAATGATGGTCGTGGATATTCATTCGCAGCATTATTGCGCCGTCAAGGATATCAAGGTGAGTTGCGTGCAGTTGGTGATATCTTTAAAGATGTTTTAAATTATTTAAAACGCTCTGGGTTTGATACCTTTGTAGTAAAAGAAGGTAAAGATATTCAGGAAGCAGCAGCTGGTCTGCAGGACTTTACAAATCCTTATCAAGCTTCAACAGCTGTACCTCAAGCAAGCTATCAAACTGGTGCATAAGCCACCCGTAATCAATAAGCTGAACTAAGGTTCAGCTTTTTTGTTTTGTAAAATTGGATTAATCAAGAGCTGAAAAATAACAATGCTAACTCTCTTATCAAAAATCAATCCAGGTGTAATTTGGCTATTAATCGCTATAGCAACTGATGTACTTTCAACTTTTTATTCAGCCAAAGCAAATGGATTGGTCAATAAACTGGATCAAGGTATTGCTTTGGTACTGTATCTTATTTCGTTTACTTGTGCTGCGATTGCTTTGAAATATATGCAAGCCGGAATTTTATATGTGCTTTGGTCTGGTATTGGTGTAATTGCGACAGCAGCACTAGCAAAAGTTTTTTTGGGGCAGAATATTGATTTAGCGGGTTGGATTGGAATCGGTTTTATTACCATCGGTTTGATGATAATTGCACAATACTCAAATATTGATGTTTAAAAGTACTATCAAAAAAGTTTCTTTTGATAGTACTTAAGATTTTTCTTATATATCTTCTAACTGACAATTCACCATCCATTTAATGCCGAACTGATCAGTGAAAGCACCGTAAAGTGCACCCCAGAAAGTTCTTTCAAGTTGCATTTCAATATGACCATGAACGGAAAGCTGATTGAATAAACGGCGTGCCTCAGTTTCATCATGTTCAATATTAATAGAAATATAATGATTGTTTCCTTGAATGAAACCCGCATTTGGGGCACAGAATTGATCGTTTACATCTGATCCCATTAAAACTGTATATTCATTGATTGGTAACGATACATGTAGAATTAAGCTTTTATCGGCCTCAGCTAAAGTTACACCTTCTGTCGGCGGCATATCTCCATAACGGCTAATCATTGCAAATTCACCGCCAAAAACTGATTGATAAAAAATAAAAGCTTGTTCTGTTTGTCCTTTAAAGTTCAAATAGTGATTTAGTTGCATTTTTTGCTCCTTGTTGTTTTTTTATACACTGCATAACGTACCGATATTTGAACGCTGGGTGAATTATTTTTTGTAATTATAGAAAACAGAAATCCTGCATATAGCAGGATTTCTGTTGCAACCTTACTATTATTTAATAGTAAGGTTCACACGTTATTTTTAGAGTAGTTCAATCGCAACAGCAGTCGCTTCACCACCACCGATACATAATGCTGCAACGCCTTTCTTACCGCCAGTACGCTTGAGTGCGTGGATTAATGTAAGAATGATACGTGATCCCGTAGAACCAACAGGGTGGCCTAAAGCACAAGCACCACCATTGATATTCACTTTTTCAGCATCTAGTTTAAAGTCATCGATTGGGCACATTGTCACCATAGCAAAAGCTTCATTGATTTCCCAAAGATCAACTTCTTGTGCATCCCAACCTGCTTTCTTCAATACTTTCTCAATCGCACCAACAGGAGCAATTGTGAATTCAGAAGGGTGTTGAGAGTTAGAAGCCGTAGCGATGATTTTTGCTAAAGGTTGTAAACCACGTGCAGAAGCAACATCTGCTGAAGTAAGTACAAGTGCAGAAGCACCATCAGAGATAGAGCTTGCATTTGCAGCGGTAATTGTACCGTCTTTTGCAAATGCAGGTTTCAAACTTGGAATTTTATCAATTTTTGCATTTAATGGTTGTTCGTCTTGATCAACAACAACATCACCTTTACGGCTAGAAACAGTTACTGGAACGATTTCATCTTTGAAATAACCTTCAGTAATTGCTTTTTGTGCACGTTGTAAAGAGCGAATTGCAAAGTCATCCATTTGCTGACGGGTATAGCCACGAGTATTTGCCATATCTTGTGCAAATGAACCCATTAAACGACCTGTTTCAGCATCTTCTAGACCATCAAAGAACATATGATCTTTAATTTCACCATGACCCATGCGGTAACCTGCACGGGCTTTTGGTAAGACGTAAGGAGCATTAGTCATTGACTCCATACCGCCAGCAACGACGATCTCAGCGCTACCAGCTTTGATCATATCTGCTGCTTGCATCACTGCTTTCATACCAGAGCCACACAATTTGTTAATTGTTACAGCACCTGTAGAGTCAGGTAAGCCTGCTTTACGCATTGCTTGGCGTGCAGGTCCTTGTTTTAGTCCCGCTGGAAGAACACAACCCATGATAACTTCTTCAACATCAGTTGGTTGTAAGCCTGAACGTGCGATCGCTTCTTTGATCGTGATTGCGCCTAATTCAGGTGCTGTAGCACTTGATAAAGCACCTTGGAAGCCGCCCATAGCTGTACGAGCGCCATTTACAATTACGATGTCAGTCATTGTATGTCTCCAGACTTATAATTTGCTGAGAATGTTCAAAACCTATGCAGTATATTAAAAAAACTCTGTCAATAAAGTGTTTTACATCGTATTCGCTAGACTGAAGAGTTTTTTAGCAGGTGGAAATTTCTTGCGTACGAACATGCCCCATATTACTTAAGATGATTTGGAGATGGTGGTTTGATCGACTAGAACAATAATAGAAACTGCCATTTGAACCACGTGGTAACCCCGTATCTCCCTGAAAGGTGAGTGAGTTAATATTCAGAGTGCCACGCCATGCCAATGAGCCATATTTAGGTTGGACTGGATTTGAATACAGAATAGTTTCTGTGTTATCGCGTCTTTTATTACGATTAGCGTCAAGAAAACCAATAAATCCATGATTCCAATCGCTACTACAAGAACTAAAGTCTTGAGTTGCGCACAACGTCACATTTTTCTGATGGGTTTGTGCATCGGATTTGGCTTTTTGTATGTAAATTGTGAGAGTCTTTTTAATTTGTTCTACTTCATTTGAAATTAATATTTCGATGAAATATGGATGTGCTAGGCTGACTAAAATTGCGGAAATTGCAATCGTAATGATGATTTCAGGCAGCGTAAAGCCGGAAAATTTAAACATAATATTACCTGTTGGTGTTTCTGTAATTTTTTTATTAACAAAGTGTTAAGTAATTACTGTATTTATTAATTTAAGTTTACTATTGCGAAACTAAAGATTACTTCATGCAGCAAATGCTGTTAAACTTGAAGCGAGCGAACAATAAGCTATTCAGACTTTAAAATTGAATTAAAATTTACTGAACTACAACGGAAATTGTAAGAAATTTTGTCAATAATTTGCGAGGTTAAAGTTATCAAGCACTTGGAAAATTCATCAAGTGTTTGTATGATTCAAAGTGAAGTGAATAGCTTAAAAATAATACTGTGAACACTTCCGTGTTTATGGGGCCAAAAATCATAGGCTAAGCTTGAACAACAAACAATTGTTATCTCTGGAGGATATCCATGAAATTGAGTCGTATTGCACTTGCTATGCTTGTTGCTGCTCCTTTAGCTACTGCTAATGCGGGTATAACTGTTACTCCATTAATGCTTGGTTACACAATGTTCGATACTGAACATAATAACCGTGGTGACAAAGGTCAATTAACTCCTGGTGCAGAACTTGACGATGATTTATTCGTTGGTGCTGCTCTTGGTGTTGAATTAACTCCGTGGTTAGGTGCGGAAGTTGAATACAGCCAAATCAAAGGTGATACAAGCGCGAATAACGACTATAAAGGTCGTAACATTGCTGGTAACGCTTATGTGACTTCTGATTTGATCACTAAAAACTATGACAGCAAAATCAAACCTTACGTATTAGCTGGTGCTGGTCACTACAAATACGAAAGCGATGACATCTACGGTGGCGAGCAAGAAGGTACATTAGCTAACGCTGGTGGTGGTGTTTTCTGGCGTTTAAATGATGCTTTGTCTCTTCGTACAGAAGCTCGTGGTACTTACCACTTTGACGAAAAATTCTGGAACTATACAGCTCTTGCTGGTTTAAACGTAGTTCTTGGTGGTCACTTGAAGCCTGCTGCTCCTGTAGTAGAAGTTGCTCCAGTTGAGCCAACTCCAGTTGCTCCTCAACCGCAAGAGTTGACTGAAGATCTTAACATGGAACTTCGCGTATTCTTTGATACGAACAAGTCAGACATCAAACCACAATACAAATCTGAAATTGCTAAAGTTGCAGAGAAGTTAGCTGAATACCCGAATGCGACTGCTCGTATTGAAGGTCACACAGATAACACTGGTCCACGTAAGTTAAACGAACGTTTATCTTTAGCTCGTGCTAACTCTGTTAAATCAGCTCTTGTAAACGAATACAACGTTGATGCATCTCGTTTGTCTACTCAAGGTTTCGCTTGGGATCAACCGATTGCTGACAACAAAACTAAAGAAGGTCGTGCTATGAACCGTCGCGTATTCGCTGCG
Organism: Acinetobacter sp. GWC1_38_13; assembly: GCF_001767535.1. Taxonomy (NCBI): domain Bacteria; kingdom Pseudomonadati; phylum Pseudomonadota; class Gammaproteobacteria; order Moraxellales; family Moraxellaceae; genus Acinetobacter; species Acinetobacter sp. GWC1_38_13. Next base: position 30,904 of record NZ_MELG01000007.1, read on the forward strand.
ATCACTGGTAGCCGTACTGTTTTAGTTCAACCAGGTCAACAAGCTAAATAATTGAGTTTTTGAACTAAAAAAAGCGACTCTTATGAGTCGCTTTTTTATTGCCAAATTTAAAATAAATAAACATTTTAATTCTCCACACTTTTGAATCTTATATATCCAAGATTTAAGATAAAAATTACCACACACCTTTACTTAGTTGTTGTTTGGTTTGTTGACGATCCCGACGATGTTGTGCACGAGGCTTCTCAGTTTCATGTATTCCACCTTTCTGTAGTAAAGGGGATAATGCGACGGGATTGCGAACTTTGATTTTAGGCATTGCTTTAAGTTTCATTTATTTAACCTTTTATACATAGAACTTGTTTTAGCGTGTGAATGATCTCGATGAGATCCGATTGATTTTGCATGACCTGATCGATGTCTTTATAAGCGCTAGGAATTTCATCAATTACACTTGCATCTTTGCGACATTCGATTCCTCGAGTTTGTTGAATTAAATCATCTTGGCTAAATAACAATTTTGCCTTATGACGACTCATTCTCCGACCTGCACCATGTGAACATGAGCAGAATGCTTCAGGATTTGCTTTACCTTTAACAATATAAGAACGTGTACCCATAGAACCCGGAATAATTCCTAATTCATCAAGTCCAGCACGAATTGCACCTTTACGTGTTATAAAAAGATCTTCACCGAAATGATTCTCTCGACTGATATAATTGTGGTGGCAATTTATAGCTTCTTTAGTGAGTTGAAAGGGTGGAAGTAGGGGGCGAATGGCTTCTAAAATTAATCGCATCATTTCACGACGATTTTCAAAAGCATATTCTTGAGCCCATTCAACGGCTTCAACATAATCATTAAAACTACAGGATCCTTCTGCGAAATAACTTAAATCTTTATCTGGAACATGACCAAAACGATGTTGAGCTTCTTTCTTAGCTAGTTCAATAAAATACGTGCCGATCACATTACCTAATCCACGACTGCCAGAATGTAACATGACCCATACATCTTGATTTTCATCTAAGCAGAGTTCAATAAAATGGTTACCACCACCTAAAGTACCAAGTTGTTTTTGCCAAGTTAAATCAAAATTTCTGAGCATTCTGATTAAACCAGGATGTTTTTTTACGATTGGTTGTAAGCGTTTTTCTAACGGAATAATGCTAGATGCTTTCGCTTTCACTTGTTTATGTAACTCAAATCCTACGGGAACTTTTCGTTCGATTGCATTACGCAATGACGAAAGATTATCAGGAAGTTGTGAAGCTTTTAAATTGAGTCGAATCGCATTCATACCACAGCCAATATCTACGCCCACAGCTGCGGGTATAATTGCATGTTTAGTTGGTATAACGCTTCCGACTGTCGCACCTTTACCAACATGTACATCGGGCATGACTGCAATATGAGAATAAACAAATTGCAGCTGTGCCATCTTCTTCAGTTGTTCAATGCTCTCATTATCAATATCGTTAGTGAATATCTTCACAGGTACACCGTATTGAGCTTCAGCATTGAGTATTTTTTGTATGCCCATTTTTATTTCTCGATTGTAAGCGTCCGCTGAACACACCTTATGAATTCATCCTATAAGCCTTAATTTAGTCCCCACTTAAAAACAAGTGG